>DXNX01000229.1 GCA_019413245.1 Oscillospiraceae bacterium | reverse complement strand
TCTACCAGCAGACCGGCCGCCGCCGCATGGCCGCCGCTGCGGATCAGGCAGGACGAACAGGCCGCCAGGGCTGCATGCAGGTTGAAGCCGGCGGGAGCGCGGCCGCTGCCGCGTCCTTCCCCGTTTTCGGTGGAGATCACAATAGCGGGACGGCCATACCGTTCCATCAGGCGGCTGGCCACAATGCCGATAACGCCGGGGTGCCAGCCTTCCCCCGACACCACCAGCACCCGGTCATGGGTGCGGGCGGGGTCGGCCTGGATGGTCTGCAGTGCCGCCGCCAGGATCTGCTGTTCGGTCTGCTGGCGTTCGGTGTTGATCTCTCCCAGACGTGCCGCAATACCGGCGGCCTGCTCCTCATTTTCGCACAGAAGCAGTTTGAGCGCCACCGCGGCGGTGTCCATACGTCCCGCCGCGTTCAGCCGGGGTGCCAGGCCGTAACTGACCGTTTCGGCCGTGACAGGCTTGCCCGCATAGCCGGCATTTTCCAGCAAGGCCTGCAAACCGGGGCGCATGGTTTCCTGCAGAACGGCCAGACCTTCCCGGACCAGGGTCCGGTTCTCCCCCACCAGCGGCATCACGTCCGCAATGGTGCCCAGAGCCGCCAGCTCCCCGAACATATCCAGCAGTTCGGCGGGCTCGCAGCCTTCCAGCGCGGCGCACAGCTTGAACGCCACCCCGGCGCCGCACAGGAACTTGAAAGGGCTTTCGTCATCGGAACGGTTGGGGTCCACCACCGCCACCGCCTCGGGAAGTTCGTCCCCGGGCAGGTGATGGTCGGTGATGACCAGGTCAATGCCCAGCTCCTTGGCACAACGGGCTTCCTCCACGGCGGCAATGCCGTTGTCCACCGTAACCACCAAAGTGTAGCCCTTGGCAGCCAGGCTTTTGAGGATATCGGCGTTCAGACCGTAACCGCCGCCTTCCCGGGTGGGCAGTTTGCAGCGCACCTGGGCGCCCTGGTTGGTCAGACATTCATACAGAATGGCTGTGGCAGAAACGCCATCCACGTCATAATCGCCGAAAATGACGATGGGCTCCCCTTCCTCAATGGCGCGCTGGATGCGCTCCACCGCCTTGTCCATATCTTTCAGCAGGAACGGGTCGGACAGTTCATCCCGCCCATCCAGCAGATGGTGTGCCGCCTCAGGCGTATGGACCCCGCGCGCAGCCAGCACACGGCTGAGCAGTACGCCGAAGCCTTCGGCGCACAGGGCTTCGGCATCCTGATCGGCAGTCTGATTCAGCTGCCAGGCACGGTAGTTCATAGCGGTTCGCTCCTTACAAATTCACATTTACACAATCTTGGTTCCGGCGCCGAAATCCTGCTGAAAATCATGGGTCAGGCCATCCTGGCGCAGCATGGTTTCCAGCGTATCGATCTCGGTGGAAACATCCAGGCTCACATCCTGCAAAAGGGTCTCATACAGCTTGGTATACGCCAGATTCAGCGTATGCAGGATCCCGGTGATCTCGCTGCGGATCTTGTCGGCCTCCGCAGCTTTGGCGTCCCCCAGACCCAGAGCCGTATCCAACAGTTTGCGGGTGGTGGGCAGGTAATATTCACGGAACCGGCGCAGACGGGGCTGCTGGTCCGGATGGTTGTGGGCAAAGCCCAGAATGGCGCCGCAGGTTTTCTGCATGGCGGCCAGTTCCTCGTCAGCTCCCTCACCCAGCCGGCCGCGGCAGGCACGCAGATAGTTCAGGAAATCCACACCTTCCCGGCGCAGAATTTCCGATTCGTTCAGGGGAGTCTGTTTGGCGGCAGGCTGCGGCTTTTCCGGCTCTGCGGGGGTATAGCGGGTATCATCCAGATACAGCATATTACCGTCCGGAGATACCAGCGCTCCGGGAATCTCGCCCCGGGCAATGGCCCGCTGCAATTCCTCCCGCACACGGTCCTGGGGCTGCATGGCGTCCCGGGCTAGGGCGGGAATCTCGCAGACCCAGCCCCGGGCGGCCCGCAGATAGCTGCGCAGCCGGTTATACCGGCCCCACAGCCGGACCCCCGCCGCGCCCATAATGCCGAATCCCACGGCAATAGGGGTAAAGCAGGCGGCCAGAATGGGAAAGACCACATGATTTTCCGGGGCCATATACAGTGCTTCCGGACCAACCATAGCCAGGATGAACATGACCAGCGCCGCAATGCCGAAACCGGCGGCAAAGATCCAGCCGCCCACCGCCATACCCAGGTAGCCGTCCTGTTCCTTGTTTTTCAGTTGCCGGTCCATGCGCTGGCGCCAGACCGTGAACGGCACGGACTTGTTTTCCACGCCGCGGTTGCGGATGGCATCGCCCACAGACTGTATGGCTCCGGCCAATCCGTCCAGCAGACCCGAGCCGATTTCGGTACCGGCCTGGATAATGCCGTTAACGGCGGAGTTCAGGTCGTGAAAATCGGAGGATTCCTCATACTGTCCGGCATTGTCATCGTTCCGGTAAGGTTTTCTGGAAGGCATACTTCTTATGATTCCTTTCGATACAAACGCTTCAGGATTCCTGACGGGGCGGCGCACTGCGCTCCATCAGCGCAGCGGCGCAGCGCAGACCATCCACCGCGGCTGTCATGATGCCGCCCGCATAGCCAGCGCCCTCCCCGCAGGGATACAGTCCCGGCAGCGCGATACATTGCATGTCCTGCCCGCGCAGCAAGCGAAGCGGGCTGGAAGTGCGGGTTTCCAGGCCGGTAAGGACGGCATCCGGAGCCCGGTAGGCCGACATCTTGCGGCCAAAAGCCGTCAGGCCCTGGCGCAAAGCGACGGAAAGTTCCTGCGGCAGAAGGCTGCCCAGATCATAGGGCACCACACCCCGGGGATAGGTGGGCTGCACGGCCCCCAGTTCCAGGCGTCCCTGCCCCTGCAGGAAACTGCCCACGGTTTCAGCCGGGGCTGCATAATTGCTGCCGCCTGCCCGGAATGCTGCCTGTTCCAGCTTCCGCTGGAAAGCCACCGCCTTGGCCGGATCGTTGTCAAAATCCCGTCCATCCACGCTGACGACCACCGCCGCATTGGCGTTGCGGCCATCGCGTGCATGCAGGCTCATACCGTTGGTGACCACGCCGCCGTCCTCGCTGGCTGCGGCACAGACGGTACCGCCCGGGCACATGCAGAAGGTGTACACGCAGCGGCCGCCATCCACATGCTGGCTGAGCTGGTATTCGCCCCGGGGCAGAGCCGGATGCCCGGCCGCCCCGTGGTAAAGGCTGCGTTCGATCTCGGTTTGCAGATGTTCCGCCCGGAAGCCCACCGAGAAAGGCTTACATTCCAGGGGCAGGCCCAGGCCGCCCAGCATGGCAAAGGTATCCCGGGCGCTGTGGCCCACGGCCAGGATCAGCTGCTCACAGGCAAACTCCCCTGCGGTGGTCTGCACGCCGCGCAGGGTCCCGTCACGGACATCCAGACCGGTCAGTTTGGTGTTGAACAGCACCGTACCGCCCAGGGATTCAAT
>DXNX01000228.1 GCA_019413245.1 Oscillospiraceae bacterium | reverse complement strand
GTTTGTGGGGCGGGGGTGTCACTCTGTATGGAAGAATCACTGGCAAGCACGTCCGAACCGGATGTCAGGCGGCCCAGGGTGCGGCACAGCAGGCCGAAATCAATGGGCTTGGAGACGTGAGCATTCATGCCGGCGGCCGCCGTAGCGGCAATATCTTCGGCAAAGGCGTTGGCCGTGACGGCGATAATGGGAACCACCGGGGCATCGGGGCGGGCAAGTGCCCGGATACGCCGCGCCGCCTCGCAGCCGTCCATCTCCGGCATCTGCATGTCCAGCAGAACGGCATCAAAATGGAAGGCTTCGCTCTTCTCAAATTGTTCCAGGGCTTCCCGGCCGTTCCAGGCCTGGGTCACTTCCGCTCCGTTCATCTGCAGCAGCTCGGTGGTGATTTCCATGTTGACTTCATTGTCTTCTGCCAGCAGAATACGCCGTCCTTCCAGATTGTAGGATTCGGGTGCAGGGGAGACATCCTTGGGCTCCTGCCCGGCGAGGACTGCGAAGGGAAGAACCAGCGTGAATGTGGTGCCCTTGCCCTGCTCACTTTCCACCTGCAGCTCGCCATTCATCTGGCTGACCAGATTTTTGGTGATGGACATACCCAGCCCGGTACCAATGCTCTGCTTGGCACCAAAACGCATTTCCCGGCTGTACGGCTCAAACAGATGAGGCAGGAAATCCGCCGACATGCCAATGCCGGTATCCGCCACTACGATTTTGTACTTGGCAAAATCCCCCTTGTCGATCTGGGTGACATGCAGCCGGATGGTGCCGCCTTCCGGGGTGAATTTGAATGCGTTGGAAAGCAGGTTGTTCAGAATCTGATTGATGCGGGCCGGGTCACCCAGCAGCCGGGTGTCATCCAGCTCCATTTTTACATCCAACGTTTTTCGTTGGGCCTGGGCCTGGAACCGGAAGGCTTCCAGAGAATCTTCCACACAGGCGCGCAGGTCGAATTCGCGGTTGTTCAGCATCACCTTGCCCTGTTCCATGCGGGACATGTCCAGAATATCGTTGATCAGACTCAGCAGCTGTCGGCTGGCTGTGTTGATCTTGCGCAGATATTCTTTCAGCCGTGGTGCGTCATCGTACCCGGCGGCCAGTTCGCTCAGTCCTACAATTGCATTGAGCGGTGTGCGCATATCGTGAGACATGCTGCTGAAAAAGCTCTGCTTGGCCGTTTCGTTGCGGCGCGCCAGTTCCAGGGCGTCCTCCAGTACCCGACGCTCCTCCATCTGGCGCTGCTTCTCCTGTCCGATTTCCCGGAAGCACAGGACCACTTCCTGAGGTGCCAGCGTTTCATCGTACAGGACCCGCACATTCACCCAGTGGTATTCTTCCCCGAACCGGCGCTGGAAATCGCCGCCAAAATCCGGGATGCGGTCATGCACCAGCCTGCGGATGCTGTCCAGAGAAAAACTCTGCGCAAATTCGGCGTAGGCGCCCGGCTCGATCACTTCTCCCACAATCTTCATCAGTGCGCTGTAATTGCCTTTCGGCGGCAGCTTCTCCTGCACGGGCGGGGCACTTTTGATCATTTCATAGGTTCCGGCTTCACAGTCCACCAGATACAGGGCGTAGTAAGAATTTCCCAGCACATGAACGGTCTCGTCGGCGCGGTCGATGCGGTCGTGGTACTTTTTCTCCCGCCAGACCGTCACCGCCAGCACCAGCAGGGAAATAGCCAGGATCAGGCCCAGCACACTGCCGAAGGGGCGCAGGTCTCCCAGAACGCTTTTGTATGGCATGGTCACGATGGAATACCAGCCATTGTCCATCCGGCTGTAATAGACGCCCCGACGGTTTCCGTCCAGATCTGTGATGTGGTCGGCATAGCCGTCCAGTTCTCCGGCTGAAATCTTGGTCAGAAGTTCGTTGCAATATGTCTGCAGGCCGTCATTGTCCAGTTCCAGGCCGGTCCGTGCATATAAAAGTGCACCGGAAGCGTCACAGAGAAAGAAGGAGTCGGCATGGGCCAGGCTCAGCGGGTCGGTCTGGAAATGAAAATTCTCCGTAAAGATATCAAAGCCCAGAACTACGTTGCCCTTGTCAAACGCCTGTACCACCGAGATGACCGGTTCATCGGTCACAACGTCGGTGTACAGACCGGTGACGACCACTTTCCCGTCCGAATCCAGCGCCATACGGTACCAGTCGCGGGTAGAGGCATCATAATCCGGGTCTATGTCGGAAGGCTTTTCCCCGGATGCGGTAAACATCTCATCACCAATCAACAGGAAGGGACTGACGACGCCTTCTCCCAGTACGCCGGTGACCCGGTTAAAATACATTTCAGCCGAATTGCACAGCGCTTCGGTGGTGTAGCCCTGGTCCAGCCGGTCCTGGAGAAACGCAGTGCCGTAACTCAGCAGTGTCTGGTATACGGTCAGATTGCTGCGGGTCTCTTCTGCGTAGCTGCGGGCCAATGCGGTGCCGGTCTCCTGGGCGTTCTGCAAAAGGGAACGCCGGATCATCAATACGCCGAAGAGCGCCAGACAAACCAGCATCACAAATGCAAGCAGGCTCAGGCGCATACTGCTCAGGACACGCCGGAGACTGTTGTACTTTCTGATTTTATGTTCCTTCATAGATGGGCGGCCTTTCTTTTCGTTTGCCCATGGTCCGCACCGGACGCGGGGCGGTTCTCTTTCCTGATTTTCTCCATTATACTGGATGGAAGTCTGTGGGGCAAGGCCGGAAAAAATGAAAGATGCATTTATTTTAAGGTCTGGGAAAACAGGAAGGAAAGTGGAGAATTCTTGACACATGAATACAGGAAGCAGTATGATATAAAATAACAAAGTATTGCCGGTACGAACCTTTGCACAGGGAACCGGACAGTGCCGTGCAGATCATATGCGGAATGTCTGCGCCGCATTGGGAAAGGTGTCGGGAAATTATATCAATGGATGCGATGGAATTGTTTACCCGGGTCTACGGTTTGACGGACCCGAAACTGCTGAAAGAACTGGGCGCCCTGGCGGAGGTGCGCCATATGGAGCGCGGCACGGTGTTCCTGCGGGAAGGCCAGGTACAGACACAGGTATTTTTGCTGCTGACCGGTGTGGCACGGGGGTATTTTGTGGATGTGGATGGCGGAGACCATACGGATTGCTTCTGCTTCCGGTGCGGTACGCCTACCATGCCGCCGTGTTCTTTGGACGAGCCTTCGCCTGAAAGCCTGGTGACCCTGACAGACTGCGATTTTGTGGTGCTGCCGCTGCAGGAAACGATGAAGCTGGTGCGGCAACATCCGGAGCTGGCGGACTTGTATGCCCGGTTTCTGACGGATGCCGTGCGCCTGCACAATCACACCCGCCATGTTATTTGCGGAATGCCGGCCCGCCAGCGTTTCGAGTGGTTCCTGGAGGAATATCCCGGCCTGATTTTTGATGTGAACAACCGCCATGTTGCCAGTTTCCTCAACATGACACCCGAAACGCTCAGCCGCATGAAAAGTGCAC
>DXNX01000227.1 GCA_019413245.1 Oscillospiraceae bacterium | reverse complement strand
ACGCCGACCAGGGGTTCGGCTTTTTGCCTGAGCAGCTATGCTGCGAAATCGTGCGGAGCACGATGCAAAAAACAACGCGCAGCGTTGTTTCCTCTATTCCCCGGCCGCGAAAAGCGGCCATTGGTAGGGTGAGGAACCTTGCTCCACTGAGATGCGGCCACCCCTTCGGGACGGCCTTCTCACCGGTCTGGGGACCGGTGAGCAAGGAAAAAATTTTAAAACCATTTCCCGGCAGCAACTGCTTGTGGGAGCAGAGACCGGCTCCCCTGTGTAAGGGGAGCTGGCGCCGGTAGGCGACTGAGGGGTTGGTAACTGACCGGCATTGCCCAATAACGGGAAATAACCGCACACTTCACAACCCCTCCGGGGCTGCGCCCCACCTCCCCTTACACAGGGGAGGCATTGAGTAATGGTGCAGCTAACCCAGCCACGCACCCCACTATTTACAACCAACCTACTGGCCACGCCATTTCAAATCATTTTCCTTGCTCAGGCCCCCCAGGGCCTGAGCAGGCCGTCGCAAGGTGGCCGCATCTTAAAGGGGCAAGGTTACTCCCCCCAACCATTGGCCGCTGTGCGCGGCCGGGTAAAAGAGGAACCAACGCTGCGCGTTGTTTTTTGCATCGTGCTTCGCACGATTTCGCAGCATAGCTGCTCAGGCAAAAAGCCGCAGCCCTGGTCGGCGTCCACCGCCTCGAAACGGTGGCACTTTTTCGCTTCCTTTTTGGTGACAAAAAGGAAGGACCAACCGGCTGCAAGCCGTTGCACCCGTCAGCAGTACGGCCAATCAACCCCTCCGCCGCTGCGCGGCACCTCCCCAACCACAGGGGAGGCCTTTCTCCACACCCTTTTACATAAAATATACACTTGAATCTCCGCTCCAATATGATATAATAATAGGTTGTCGACCCATCGTATTATTTTTGATTGTCAGTCCAAAAAAGGAAGTATCTATGCAAAATATCTGTAAAACTATGCGCAGCCGCAAATTCTGGCTGAGTACGGTGCTCCCCTTCGTTCTGGCACTGGCCGCGGCCTTTATTGCCCGGTATCAGCTGGAACTTTCCGACGGAGTCACCCCCGACTACATGGCCGGACAGTGGCCGCTGTATGCGCCCCTCAACGCCCTCACCGCCTTCTGCCTGACCCTGGTCCTCTTCGCCTTCATCGGCCGCTGGAGCCTGGCCACCGGCATTTCGGGCGCCGTGTTCACCGTGCTGGCCATCGTGAACTACTACACCCGGGACCTGCACGGCACCGCCCTCATGCCCCAGGACATCATGAACATCGGCACCGCCGCCGCCGTCATGGGCAGCTATACCCTGCGCATCACCAAAACGCTGGTCACCATCGTGGCGCTGTACATCCCGGTGCTCATCGCGGCAGTTGCCCAGCGGTTCCTGGTCTACGGCCGCGGCAAGGCTCCCAAGATCAACTGGAAGCAGCGCCTTACACGCTGGGCCGGGTGTTTCGTGGGAATCTTCCTCATCCTGTATGTGGGCTACTTTGCGCCTTTCGCCATCAAGCCCAAGCAGACCTACGGCTGGGCCTGGCAGCTTACCTATTATAAATATGGCTATCTGGCCGGCACCATCGAGTCCGCGGGCCTGATGATGAACCCCATCGTGCAGCCGGAGGGCTACACCGATGAAGCCGCCGACACGGCCGCCGCGAAGATCGAGAACTACACCCCCGAGACCGCGGCTGTGTCCGAGCAGGAATACCCGGACATCGTGCTGATCCTGTCCGAGAGCTTCTACGACTTTGACCTGGTCACCGACCTGCAGGCCGACACCGAAATCATGCCGGTGACCAAGAACCTGCCCAACAGCATCTACGGCCATACCGTGTCCCCCCAGGTGGGCGGCGGCACCAACTCCAGCGAGTACGAGATGCTCACCTCCAACTCTCTGATGCTCATGCCCAGCATCACCCCCTTCAACTGGCTGAACCTCTACGGCGCCGACAGCGTGGTTTCCTACCTGGAGGACCTGGGCTACGCCACCATGGCGGCCCACCCCTACACCAACCTGAACTACCGCCGCAACAGCGCCTGGCTGGCCCTGGGCTTTGACAACGTCTATTTCCAGGACAGCTTCCCCACCCAGGAATATTACGGCAACCGCCCCTACCAGACCGACAGCGCCACCTATCGGGACCTGGAAACCATGTACGAGTCCATGCCGGAAGACCAGCCCCGGTTCACCTTCCTGGTGAGCATCCAGAGCCACGGCGACTACGACATGAACGACCCGGAACTGGATGTGGTCCACGCGGCCACCGATTACGGCGAGTATGACTCGGTCATGGATGAGTACCTGTCCTGCATGAAGAAGACCGACGAGGCCTTCGGGGAGCTGACCCAGTACTTCACCGACGTGTACGAAAAGACCGGCCGCAAGGTCATCGTGGCCATGGCGGGCGACCACGCTCCCAGCTTCGTGGACCATGTGGCGGACAAGAGCATTGCGGCGGAGAACGACCTGCAGGTGCTGGAACGCAGCACGCCGTTCATCATCTGGGCCAACTATCCGCTGGAGAACGCGGGCCAGACCAACGAGAAGGACCCGCTGAACCGGATGGACCTGTGCATGTTCGTGCCCACGGTGGCCGAGCAGGCGGGCCTGCCCCTGACCGACTATTACAAGTATCTGCTGGCCATGAAGGAGGAAGTCCCCCTGATGACCGCCGGCAACGACTATATGGATGCCTACGGTGTGACCCACCTGCTGGGTGAGAACCCGGCCAACGACGACTGGGTCAACGGCTACTTTGCGTTGGAGTACAACAACATCGGCACCCATGCCAAAAAGAATAAAGCCCTGTTCAGCCTGAACGGGTGATTGTATTGCTCCCCTGCCCTGCTTTGGGCGGGGGAGTTTTTTGGTTTGTTTCTGGCTTCTTGGCAGACGGCATCCGGCCGGAGTGTTGTTGCTTTTTGCCGCCAAAAAGCGACGGAAAAACCGCCACCGTTTCGAGGCGGTGGACGCCGACCAGGGCTGCGGCTTTTTGCCTGAGCAGCTATGCTGCGAAATCGTGCGAAGCACGATGCAAAAAACAACGCGCAGCGTTGGTTCCTCTTTTACCCGGCCGCGTACAGCGGCCAATGGTTGGGGGGAGTAACCTTGCCCCTTTGAGATGCGACCACCTGACGACGGCCTGCTCAGGCCCTGGGGGGCCTGAGTAAGGAAAATGATTTGAAATGGCGTGGCCAGCAGGTTAGTCGTAAAACGGAAGAAAGCGGCCGGGTTAGCCGCGCCCTTGCCAAGAGCCTCCCCTGTGTAAGGGGAGGTGCCGCGCAGCGGCGGTGGGGTTGTGAACCCTGCCCTATCTCTCGTTCACGGGCAATAACAGCAAGTTCCCAACCCCTCAGTCGCCTGCCGGCGCCAGCTCCCCTTACACAGGGGAGCCAGTCTCTACTCCATAAGCAGCTGTTTCCGGGCAAGGGTATTAAAATCCATTCCTTGCTCACCGGTCCCCAGACCGGTGAGAAGGCCGTCGTCAGGTG
>DXNX01000226.1 GCA_019413245.1 Oscillospiraceae bacterium | reverse complement strand
GGGTTCTCCCGGTCAAAGATCACATTGGCCCACACGAACGGCTGGTAATGCCCGCAATCCGGGCACGGCACATTCCATTCCTCTTTCGTGCTTTGCTCGAACTCTGTTTCGATGCGGCTCTGCCCTTTGATAACTGGCGTGCTGACGATCACGGTTTTCTTGTCCCAAAAGGTCGTCTGCCGCTTCTGTGCCAGGCTCAAAGGGTCGCCCTCTGTTCCGGCGCTGGCCGGATAGCGGTCAACCTCGTCCGCCAGCAGAACCTTGATCGGGCGGCTGGCAAGGCCCGTGGCGCTGTTTGCGCCTACGATGGTGATGTGCCCGCCGGGGAAATTTTTCTTCATGATGGTGTTGCCGCTGTACCGGCTCTTAACATCCACCTTGTCCCGCAGCTCCGGCGTGTCCCGTATCATCGGGGCCAGCCGGTCTTTGGAAAAAGTCTGTCCCATGTCAAGCGTCGGCTGCATCACCAGGATAGGGGCCGGGGCGTAATCCATGTAGTACCCCAGCGGGTTCAGGATAAACGCATCGGTCTTTCCGATCTGCGCGGCACTCATAATGACTACCTTGCGGATATGCGGGTCTCCGATGGCGTCCATGATCTCCCGCTGATATGGGGCCTTGTCCGTGTGCCAGCGGCCCGGCTCTGCGCTGCTCTCCGCCGACAGCACCCGGTATTTGTCCGCCCACTCTGAAAGGGTCAGCTCCGGGGGTGGTTTCAGTACCGCCGCGCACCGGGCCAGCATATCCATGGTGGGCTTTGGCAGATCAATTATCTTTCTCTTTTTCATGTTCTTCTTTCCGTTCCAGCCACATCCGTTCATATTCCTTTCTCACACAGCGCTGGAATGGGCAGAGGACTTTGTTTCCCTCGGCGTATGCAGGCCACACGCATCCCTCGCATGGATTTTTATTCCGCTTCTTCTCCATCGCTTTCACCGTCCTGTACCGCAAAGGCCACCCGGTAGTCGCTCATTTCCTCCAGAATTTCGTCGATGGCCTGTTTCAGCTCGTCAAATATGCCAGTCTGGTTTCCCCCCATGGTCGCCAGAGTTGGGGAAAGTTTGGCCGGGAGCGCCAGAAAGCGGCTTCTGATATTCAGGAACATGGACTTGATGCCCCGCTCAATGTCCTCTGTCCGGTGGACTTCTCCCTTGCGCAGTTCATTTTCCAGTTCCGCCGCTTCCCGCTTTGCCCTCGTCAGCTTCATTCGCTCGTTGGTCAGCGTCTCTTTCCCCGCTCCGCCGATGTAGGTGATATACCGCGCCACCGTCGGCTGGAGTTCATAAAGGCCCGGCCTCGCCTCCACGATCACGCCCTCGTCCCTGAGCTGCCGCACCCGCCGCTCGGTCAGGCATAACCACTGGGCCACCACTTTGCTTGTGTAGAGTGTCATGCTTCCTCCTCTCCGCCGTCGGCAAAGCTCTCTCCGCCTATTTCCGGGTCTGGTACATCCACCGCGCCGGTGGCCCGCATCCGCAGCAGTGCCAAGCGTTCCCGCTCCAGCTCTATGCGCCGCTCGCTTTCCTCCAGCGCCCGCAGGCTGTCTGCGATCTTGGCAATACGGCCCTGCACCTTGTAAAGCGCCTCCTGCAATTTCAGTGCCCGACTAAATGCGCTGTCCTTGCTGTACATTCCTATGCTCTGCACAGCCCCGTCCTTTTTGTCCTTTCCCCGCCCGCCCGGCACTCTCATGTCCATCAGGCTGGAGATATACAGACTATCTTCCGGGGCGCTTTCATACTCGGCGATCTTCGCCAGTATCTTGTGTTCCCGGAATTTCAGGATTTTCATTTCATGCTCCAGGGCCTCTTTGCTTTTCAGCGGCGTTTGCTCCACAAGCTCCCGCTCGCAGTCCGTCAGCATATCAAAAAAGACGGCGCTGTACGCTCCGTCCTTCTCCGCATTCTTGTTCCCGACCGGTGCGCCCGGATGGCTCCCCGCAGCGTTCTGTTTCCCGGCGCTATTCCGGTTCCCCGGCTGGCCGCCCCGCTTTCTTTTGGGCAGCGCCTCGTCCCACTTGTCCGCCGCTTTCCAGTTACGCAGCGTTTGATAGCCCACGCCTTGCTCTTTTGCCAGCTCCCGCAGGCTTACTTCCTCGCCCCTCGCTTTTCGGGCGATGTATTCAGCCTTGGCGGTGTCGCGCTTCTCGCTCCGCTTCGGCATTTCACACCTCCAAATGATCGTGCGCCCCGGCGCAGCCTACAAAAATACCCCGCGTAGGTACGCAGGGCTTCGGCTTGCGCAGGGCGCATCCAACGGCAAAGCCCGCAGCGTTTCCGCCACGGGCTTTATTGCACACTATGATATTAACACAGAAAACCTGCGAAAGTTGCTAACTCCCTAAAATATTTTCCGCACGGCCACTTCTATTTTTGAGCTTCATGTTATGCCGTGCATTTTCCTCTGCTATGGTTTCTGCCTTGATGATGCTCCACACGCATCTCCCCACCCGAAATAGGATAAGCCCATAAATGGCATAGCGCACAATTACCCAATTATAGAAAATCCAACCCAGGAACCCAAGCCCCAGTGCGCTCATTATTCCTCCAACGATAGCATCCATTCTCACGGCACCGGATGTCTCTGGTCTGCAAGGTTCTTGAGCCTGCGTTTTCTCTTTTCGCGCATTTCCCCCAATCGGTGCCATTTTGGCATCCAGGGCCGCGTCCAGTTCTTCTTCGGCTTGCAGCAGTTCCAGTGTATCTTCCAGCTCCCGCACATCATGCAACAGTCTCCTTTGTTCCGCCGTCCCGTTGTTGACGCGCCGCTTTTTCTGCCCGCCCACCTTCTTTCTGTATGATAGCCCAGTACCATACGCCGATGCCCGAATGTGCGCGCCCGTTGATGGGCTTATCGTAAATCCAGCGTGTTTCCCTCCAAAGCTCATGCTGGCGCTTTTCTTGTTAAAATTAAATTTAACCCCCGGTGCAATCTTAATCGTCTTATGGAAGCGGAACGGCATACACCCACGCCCTTTCATAAAATAAATTCAATGTTTAATCATCTTTTTTATAAGCATATCGCAACAAGGTGGTATCGTCAATATGCGAAAGATGATTAAGCACATCAGAAAGGTGGTGGCAGTGTGCGGCTCTATACCCTCGATGGGAAGAAGTGCAATATATCTGGAGAGCGAATAAGACAATGGCGGCTGAACGCTGGCCTCACACAAGAGGAGCTTGCAATTAAAATGCAGCTCAGTGGTTTGCAGATGGGTCAAATGGCGATCAGCCGCATAGAGACCGGTAAGCGGTTGGTTGCCGACTTTGAATTGAAGATATTTGCTCACGCCCTTGGTGTTACAATGGAATGGCTTACCACTGAAAACGAAAAATGAAGCGCCGTGCTTTTGCATGGCGCTTCATTTTTTATTCTCACTCTTGCACCAGATGGCTCCTTGTCGCATTTTTGACCCCCTGACTATTTCCCGGCCCGGCCCCAGGGAAGCGATTTTTTGACCCCTTACCTAAAAAAATTTTGCGCTTCCGAACCCGCAAGGCTTGGCCTGCGGCCCAGCAGTAC
>DXNX01000225.1 GCA_019413245.1 Oscillospiraceae bacterium | reverse complement strand
GTACCTGACCCGGCAGGACGCCACCGGGGTGTGTGTTACCGTTTCCCTGCCGGTGGGCGGCGACCTGGACGCCGAGACCCGGCTGCGGGCCTGGCTGGCGCTGCTGGGCGTGGACGGCCTGGGGGACTGGGAAACTGCGGATACCGGCACCGCCGACACCGCCGCCCTGTATTCGGCCAAGGCCCAGGCCACCGTCTGCTGCACGGCCACGGAAAGCTGGGTCAATCTGGAACTGGTGAAGGGACAGCCCCGATTCTGAAAGAACTTTGCCACATGGCTGCGGCAGAATGTAGGCAACACCAAAAACAAGGAGGGTTCCACCCATGAAACAACGCCTGTTCTGTCTGGCCCTGGCCGCCGCCCTGCTCACCGGCTGCGGGGCGCCCGCGTCCCAGCCTGCCGCCGAAGGCACCCCCGACACCGCCGGGAGCATTTCCGGCCGGGGCACCGAAACGGCAGCGGAAAGCACCGCCGGGCTGCATGTGCTGCGCGCCGGGGATGAGGCGGGGTTTTACTCCGCCGGGTCTTCCCTGGATGCGGGGCTGTCCCGGCTGAACTATGTGGATTACGCCACCCTGACCGCCGCGCCCCTGTGCGCCGACCCGGCCTGCACCCATGATTCCGATAGCTGCACCGCCTGCCTGCCCGATGGTCAGACCCTGTACGGGGTCAAAATCTTCAATGAGGACCGTCTGGTCATTATGGCGGCCCGTTCCCCGGATTACTGGCCGGTTTTGTACACCGCCGCCCGGGACGGTTCCGACCGGCAGCTGCTGTACGAGGGCAGCGCCACCGCCTACCTTTCGGTGGGGAACACCATGCTCATGGGGGACGGGACGTATGTGTATTTCTGCGCCACCGAGGAAGACCCCGAAGACCCGGCGCTGTCCGGCGGGCTGTACCGGATTCCGGTGACCGGCGGCGAGGCCCAGCGGCTGTTCACCACCACCCACCACACCATCATAGGCGTGGTGGACGGGGGCATCCTGTGCGTATTCTATGACCTGACCGATTCCTCCGGCGCCGGGACCCGGTATCTGCGGCTGTACAGCACCGACGGCAGCTATACCGACCTGATGGAGTGGACCGACGCCGACCCGGCCCGCAGTTTTGGGGTGGACGGGGACCGCATCCTGTGGATGGATGAGAGCGGTGCCGCCGGCTGGCTGAAGCCCGACGGCAGTTCCGGGCAGGTCACTGTGGAATGGCCCTTTACGGTAGGTACCGGCGAGGGCGAAAAGCTGCTGAATCTGGACAGCCGGATGCCGGTGCTGGACGGCCAGCTGCTGGTCAACGCCACCGGGTCAGACACCGATATCGTCACCGACCGCTACGCCCTGGACCCGGAAACCGGTACCCTGGCTCCCCTGCCCCTCTCCTACATAGCCGGGGAGCTGAAGCGCCCCCTGGACCTGGCCGCTGTGGTTGGGGACAAGGTACTGTGCACCTTTGCGGTGACCTACACACCGGTGAGTTCCGTGGCCGAAGACGGTACCGCCGTGGAGATGGAGCAGGCCTGCGCCCGCATCGGGCTGCTCTCCCTGACCGACTTTTTTGCCGGGAATCCCAACTATGAGGAGATCGCCTGCGCCATGCCCATGGCTCTGTAATTTCATAAAAAATGCCCCTGCCGTGTCTCTTTACGGCAGGGGCAATTTTTTGCGGAAAGGCCGCTTTCAGTCGGCGGCGTGGCGCTTTTTCAGGTCGGCCAGGTAGTCGGCCAGCTCGTCAATGTCGGCGTCGGTGAGGTCGTGGGTCTCGGCCATGGCAGCCACCAGGTTGCGGGCGCTGCCCGCGAACATCCGGCCCAGGGCGCTGCGGCTTTCCACCGGCAGGTATTCCCGCCGGGTGAGCACCGCCCTGTACCGGTAGCCCCGGCCCTCCCGTTCCCGGGCCACATAGCCCTTGCCTTCCAGCCGGGAAAGCAGGGTCAGCAGGGTGGTGCCTGCCCAGCCGTTGCCCGCCAGGGCCTGTTCCAGTTCCGCCCGGGTCAGGGGGTCTTTCGCCTGCCACAGGGCTTTCATGACTTCCAGTTCCGCGTCCGGAAGACGCTTGGGTTCCTGTTTCATTCTGTCGCTTCCTCCGTGCTGTCCAGCAGCCAGCAGCTGCCGTCCCGCCGCATGTTCAGGTCCAGGCAGGCTCCGCTGCCGTCCTGCAGGCGCAGGCGGCGGGTATCGCCGTTGCCGGCGCCGCTGCCATTGCCGTTTCCGTTTCCATATCCGTTGCCGTTTCCGGCGCCATTTCCGACACCGGCCCCGCCGCCATACTGGAATCCAGCGTTCATCCACCCGGCGCTGCCGTTCAGATCGGCGGCCCGCTCACAGCGGATGTACAGCTGCCCGTTCTGTTCGGTCAGTATGGGCACCGGACCGTCCCAGTCCGGGAACAATTCCTGCCGGGCGGCGGCGGTCATGGTGCAGTTCAGCCCGGCCTGCACACTGGCGGCGGTCAGGCCGTCGGCGGCTTTGGCATACACCCCCTCCAGGGTATTGGGGGTGCCGGGCGTCGCAGGCTGCCAGCCGTCCGCCGTCTTTTCCCAGGCCAGCAGCACCGGGTCCCCGGTGGTGCAGCGGTTGAGATACAGGCAGTCCTGCAGGCGGGTGGTCAGCTCGGCGCTCTGGGCAGCCTCCTCCTCCGGCAGCGGGGTGGGGGGTGGTGAGCCAGGCAGGGGCCGCCTGGCCGTTTTCCTGCCGGTAGGACCCCCGCACCCGCCAGGTTTCGCCGTAATCATCGCTGATGAGCCAGAAAGTCTGGCTGGCGGTGGTGTTGCCCTGGGCGGCGTTGCAGTGCACCCGCAGACTGCCGGGGGCCGGGTTCAGGTCATCGGTGTCCGCCCAGCAGGTGTGCAGGCCGGGGATGTCGGTATAGGGGATGAGGGATTCCAGGGCCGAAAGGTCCAGCCGCTCCCAGCTGGCGCCGCCGTCCACCGTCCGCCACAGGTCCAGGGCGCTGGTATCGGTGTGGGGCGCCCAGAAGCCCACATTCTCGTTCATCCAGAAGAAGGGCTGGGTATGCCACCCGCCCAGCTCAGTATCCGCCGGGCAGGACTGCTCGCTCATGAGCTGCCAGTCCCCGCCGTTCTTGCGCAGGAAGCACAGGTTGGCGGTGGTCATAAAGCCGGGGGCGGGTTCCGCTTCCCGGGCCACGACCAGAAAGGCAGTATCCGGGGCAAGGCACTCATAGTTGGCCACCCGGAATGGCCCATCTCCCAGCAGCGGGGTCAGGTCCAGGGAATCCTGGGTGTAGGCGGCGCCGCCATCCTCGCTGTGCCAGAAGCTGACGCCCCCTTCCCCGTCTGCCATGGCCAGATCCACCCGGTCATTCAGCTGAGTACCGCTGTACAGACGGGTGGAAACCGATGCCAGCTCCCCGGGCAGGGCAGCGGGCAGCATATTCCGGCTGGTGGAAAGCAGCAGGGCCGGGTCCCGGGTCACCTGGCCGCTGCGGTCGGCCACCGGGGCAGCGGGCGCCGGCGTGACCGCCGCCGGGGCGGCAGCGGATGCGGCTTCGGGGGTCGTTGGGGT
>DXNX01000224.1 GCA_019413245.1 Oscillospiraceae bacterium | reverse complement strand
GGGGGCTTCTTCGGCCACTTCAGGGGCAGCGGCTTCGGCGGGTTCGGCCCGGGGGGCTTCCTCCGCCACCGGAGCGGCGGGCTTCGGGGCCTCGGCGGTTTCGGGTTCTTCCACCGTCACCTTGACTTTGGCCGGAATGGTCTTGAACAGCTTGCGGGCCGGGAATTCCAGCACCTCATAGCTCACGCCCAGGTCATCGCGGTCCACACCCAGCTCGCGGCAGGCAGCCTCGACGGCTTCCTCCACGGTCTTGGCGGTCATTTCGATTTCGCGCATGTTGACTTCCTCCTATCTCTGCCCTTTCACAAAAGGGCTTGGTGTTTCAACCTTGCCGCTTACTTCTTGCGGCGGCGGCCCTTTTTGCCCTCGATCTCCATCTCCAGGCGTTCGGCTTCGGTCAGGGGGGTGGTGCGCTCACCGGCGTACTTTTCGGCGTCCTTTTCCCGGGCGAGGGCCAGACGGATCTTGTCCAGTTCCTTCTGGTTGACGCTCTTTTCCACCTTCTGGCCCTTTTCTTCCACCACCACGGTGTGGGTGGCGCGCTTGGCGGCCTTCTTGGCAGCCAGTTCGGCCTCATACTGGGCCTTGAACTTTTCGGGGCTGTAGATCTTGTAGGTCAGGAAGCTCTGGCCGATCTGGCACAGGTTGCCCACGGTGTAGTACAGGCAGAAGCCGACGGGGGCAGTAAAGCAGAACCAGACGAACATCAGGTTCATGGCCAGCATCATGAATTTCATGCTGCCCTGCATCTGGCTGCTCATGCCGGAGAGCTTCTGGGTGATGAAGTAGGAGATGAACATGGTCACGGCAGCCAGGATGGGGAAGATGGCCAGCGGGGTGATGGCGAAGCCGGCGGCACCGGTCATCTGGAAGCCCAGGAAGCTGGTGTTGAAGTTCTGGATGGAGGCATACTGATCAGCAGTCAGGGCGCTGCAGGCGGCACCGGCCTGGATCTGGGAGATCAGGGTGCTCTGCATCAGGGTGACATTGTTGGTGGCAATGCCCAGTTCCTGGCAGGCAGCGGTGATCACATCGGCGGGGATGCCCAGGATGTAGCGCACGGGGCGGTACACAACTTCGATAACGCCGAACAGGACCAGCATGTTCAGGATGATGGGCAGACAGCCGGACATGGGGTTATAGCCGTATTCCTGCTGGAGCTTCATCAGCTCTTCGTTCTGTTTTTCCTGATTGTTCTTATATTTCTGCTGGATCTCGGTGATCATCGGCTGGAAGACCGACATCTTGGCGGTGGATTTCTGCTGTTTGATGGCCAGGGGCAGCAGCAGAATGCGGACAAGCACGGTGAATACGATCATCGTGACGGCGTAGTTGGGGATCAGACGATAGACGAGCGCCATCACCGGTCCCAGGATAAATGCGAGAAAACCCATAGTCGTTCCATTCCGCCCCGTCCGCGCACAGGACATAGTATTTTATGTTGGAAGGTCTTTGCCGCGCGGGACAAAGACATAAGGAGACATGGTTGGATTTTCCACAATTTTTGCGGGAATTGTGGAATGTGGGGGGGCCGCTGCCGGTAAGTTTTCCCCTGTACAAAGGGAGGTGCCGTGCAGCCGCCTTTTCCCTCAAGCCTCCCCTGTGTAAGGGGAGGTGCCGCGCAGCGGCGGTGGGGTTGTTAAGCCTGCGTTATATCCCGTTTACGGATCATACAGGCAAGTTTCCAACCCCTCAGTCGCCTATCGGCGCCAGCTCCCCTTGCACAGGGGAGCCAATCTCTACACCT
This sequence comes from Oscillospiraceae bacterium, assembly GCA_019413245.1. GTDB lineage: Bacteria > Bacillota > Clostridia > Oscillospirales > Ruminococcaceae > Gemmiger. The sequence goes on along the minus strand of DXNX01000224.1, from coordinate 1,805 downwards.
GTAAAATAACAGCTGTTACCGGGAAAATGGTATTAAAATCATTTTCCTTGCTCAGGCCCCCCAGGGCCTGAGAAGGCCGTCGCAAGGTGGCCGCATTCCCCGGGTCCAGGGCCGCAGCCCTGGTCGGCGTCCACCGCCTCGAAACGGTGGCACTTTTTCGCTTCCTTTTTGGTGACAAAAAGGAAGGACTCTCCGGCAGACTGCCGTCTGCCAAGAAGCCACGCGGCAAACCAACCCCTCAGTCGCCTGACGGCGCCAGCTCCCCAACCACAGGGGAGCCTTGGGGCATCACCCCCGGGTCAGTTTCCGGTCGTCGCTGACCCAGCGTCCTTTCGGCGGCACAGGGTCAAAACCGAATTTTCCCAGCGGGTTGCAGCGCAGAATGCGCCATACCGCCAGCAGCAGCCCTTTCACCGGGCCATGTACCTGCAACGCCTGCACCGCATACTCGCTGCAGGTGGGTGCAAACCGGCAATGATGTCCCAGGTGCGGACTGATGTGCTTCTGGTAGCCCCGGATCAGGACCACCATCCCGCGGACGATCACTTCCCTGCTCCCTCTTTCGGGACAGCCGGGGCCGGTTTTGGCGGCTCTTTTGTTGCCTGGGCAACGGGAGCCTTGTCCGGCAGCCCGGCTTTCTGCAGCAAGCGGCTGAAAGTCCGGCTGACCTGGGTGCTTTTCAGGTGAGGCGTGCGTGCGCGCGCCACTAAAATTATATCATATCCGCCGACATTTTGCGAGAGGTGTTCCTGCAGGGCGGCGCGCATCACGCGGCGGGCGCGGTTGCGCTGCACCGCCCCGCCCACCTTTTTGGTGGCGGTCAGACCGATGCGGGTGGTGCCCAGGCGGTTCTTGGCCACATACAGCACCATATGGGGGTGGACGTAGCTTTTGCCCCGGCTGTAAATGCGGGTAAAGTCCCGGTTTTTGTTCAGAACGCGGTATTTCATCCTTTTGGGCCTCTTTCGGTGGCGGTTGTTTAGAAAAAAAGGCCACTGAACATACTCAGCGGCCTTTGTGCTCGTTATCGGGTTCGCTTGACTCAGACGGTCAGGCTCTTGCGGCCCTTGGCGCGACGGCGTGCCAGAACCTTACGGCCGTTCTTGGTGGCCATACGCTTCAAAAAGCCATGGACGCGGCTGCGCTGACGCTTTTTGGGCTGGAAAGTCTGCTTCATCTTTTTTTCCTCCTTTACGCGGTTCTCCCCTGGCGGGCTTGATCCTTAGTGATAAAAATCGCTTTCGGCAATGCCCGGTTCCTGGGGGCAGCCTTGCAGACTTTGATTATAAAGGATAAAACCACGTCTTGTCAATACCTTTTTGTGCAAAAATCCATATACCGGGACAGGATCTTGCCCGGGTCTTGCACACAGGGGCGCAAAATATGGGGTGTTTTTGTGTCAGGTTCCCGATTTTTCCCCAAAATAGGGCGGATCATGTGGAAAACTTTCCGGGAGTTGCGACCGGCTCCCCTGTGGTTGGGGAGCTGGCGCCGGCAGGCGACTGAGGGGTTGGTTTGTCTCTGGCTTCTTGGCAAGAGGCATCTTGCCGAAGGCTTGTCGCTTTTTGCCGCCAAAAAGCGACGGAAAAACCGCCACCGTTTCGATGCGGTGGACGCCGACCAGGGCTGCGGCCCTGGACCCGGGGAATGCGGCCACCTTACGACGGCCTACTCACCGGTCTGGGGACCGGTGAGTAAGGAAAATGATTTTAAAACCATTTTCCGGCAGCAACTGCTTGTTTACAGGTATAGAGACAGGCTCCCCTGTGTAAGGGGAGCTGGCGCCGAAGGCGACTGAGGGGTTG
>DXNX01000223.1 GCA_019413245.1 Oscillospiraceae bacterium | reverse complement strand
TCGTTACGCAGCACGCGCAGCCTGGTGCCTACGGATACAACCATGGAAAGACATACTGCAAAATTCGTTAATTCAAGTATAATCGAATTAGAGGTTTTTCGCAAGTATTTTGTTCCGCTATACGCAGAAGCCACTTTTTACTCCACATCTCTCACTGTCGTGATAGCCAGCGCTGCCGCCAAGCACAAGGCGGTAACACCTGCGCCATAACCAACAGCCTGCCAAGGAATCGAATGCCCCCCGCCCAGAGCCAGCCAATAGGGCATAGGTGTTGCATAAAACAATAGCGCGGACAAGGGAGAAACTGCCGCCGGATCCGGGGCAGAAACGCTCACAATGACTCCAGCCAGAGTCACCACAAAGCAGAAAGTAGCCCCCGCCAATTCACTGCCGCAAAGTCGGCATACCAGCCAAACCGTCGCATAGCTTGCCTGCAAAATCCAGGCGCTCTGCATCCAGAAAAACGCCGTGCGTCCCGGCTGGGAGAGGGATCCCGTGACAACCGACAGCAGGAAATACAACACCATGTACCACCCTTGGAGCATAATCGTTTCCGCCGCAAAACTGCCAACCATATATCGGACCCGGCTTACGCCATAGGCGACCGCCAACCGGGCAGCGCCCGCTGTTTTGTTCTGGTGGAATGCCATCACTGCCACGAGAATGACTGCAATCCACGCAAGGATACCCACTGACAGCACCGTGCCGAGAGCAACATCCGCCGCGCTTCCCACTGGCAACGAACCGCCGGGAAAAATGCCTACCCGCCTGCCGTCTGCCCAAGTAGCGTCCACAATGCGGGATTCACTAACTCCCAGAGCAAACGCCATGCACAGCAGGCCGAACAGAGCCAGCATTCCCGGCAGGCGAGTGCAGCGAAGGGCATACAAAGCTGCGGAGAAAGTGCTGGCCCGGTGCATTCCCTGTCGAACGGCAGATTTTTCCCTACGCCGCAGGACTGCGTGCGCCTTTCTGGCACTGCGCTGCTTTCCGGCATCCGGACGGTGAAGTGCCACCCATCCCAGCCCTGCAGCCACAGCAAGGGCCACAATCACCCAAGCTACCAATTCGACACAAAACTGCGGCGTGATGTTCAAAGCACACAGCCGGGACCAGTAATAGGTGGGCATAGCCTTAGCCGCCAGTTGTATCAGAAGAGGCTGAGTAGAAAAATCTTCATACTGTACCTGATAAAGCAGCACTCCTGCCAACGGCAGAATACTGGTCACCAGTGCCGCAGCAGCATGGTTTTTCATCCAGAGTGTAAGGACCGACGCCAATGCCAGGAAAGCCCCCAGCACCAGAAGATTTCCCACCGATACTGCGCAGAACAACAGAACTGTTCCGAGCGCGGGCGCAATTCCCATCTGGATGGCTGTGATGGTAATGCAGATTCCGTAAAAGGCCAGCTGCGAAAGCAGGCAGAAACCGCAGACCACCCCGAATTTGGCGCGGTATAGAGTGGACAACCGTCCTCCATGACTGACGAACAATTCATCGGTGCGTGCCCGGCGCTCCGACGCGAATTGCGCCACACACAGATTGACGGGGATCAGCCAGCTGAACACTGTCAGGCTCTGAGAGCTGCGCACCAGCTGCAAGCCGGACCGCCCACTTCCCATCGCCACATCCTTGAAAAATCCGATGGAGTTAAGAGGGTTCAGAAGATCACCCGCCACCATAAAATACATGGTCCCACTGTTGGCAAACCACAGCAGCACCAGAACAAACCCCAGCAAAGCCCATAGCTGTGCTTTTGCATGGAACAGTTTGACTCCTTCCGCTTTAGCCTGCATCGGCATGGCTGTCACCTCCCACCAAGGCCGTGAAATATGCCTCCAGCCCTTCGCTGCGCACTGCCAGTTCCTGCACGTGCAAGCCATTCTCCATTAGCACACCGGAAGCTGTCGCTGCTGCCTCGTTTTCTACCGGGGACAAGCGCAGCCCCTCCACTGTTGCCTGACAGATAGCTTCCGGAAACATCTTGCGGAGGATGTCTACCGCCCGTCGGTCATTGTCGGTACGGACTAACAGATACTTGCTGCAGCGGGCGTCCAGTTCTTCTGCCGTCAGTTGTTCCAGCAGCCGCCCATTATGTAAAATACCGTAGCTTGTCGCAAGCTGGTGCAACTCGCTGAGGATATGACTGGACAGCAGAATCGTCATTCCCTGTTCCCGGTTCAGTTTTTCCAGAAGATGTCGCAGTTCCTGTATCCCCATCGGGTCCAGTCCATTGAGCGGTTCGTCCAGTACCAGAAATTCCGGTTTCCCTAAGAGAGCAACCGCCAGCCCCAGCCGTTGGCGCATCCCCAGCGAGAATTTTCCGGCAGGTTTGCTGCCAGTGTCTTTCAGACCCACCAGTTGCAGGGTGGGAGCAATATCCGCCTCATTTAACCCTCGCTGCAGGCACTGCACTTTCAGGTTTTGCCATGCGGTCAGATCCGCGTACAAGGCAGGGCCGTCCACAAGGCACCCCATCCGACGCCGCATTTCTGACTGTCGGGCAGCATCTGCCGCACCAAATAGTAGCAGTCTGCCCCGTGTGGGGCGAGTCAGACCGCATAGAATTCGCAGCAGGGTGGTTTTCCCCGCGCCGTTTTCTCCGATCAGACCGTATATCTGCCCGCGCGGGATTGTGATGCTCACATCCCGCAACGCCACCGTATGTCGGTATTCCTTGCAAAGATATTCCGTCGCGAAAACCGCTTCTCCGTATCTTTCCATGCTCTTCGTCTCCCTTTCATTCATATAAGCCCATTTATTTAGGAAACGATTTTGGAATGGAAATTTTTGCAATGCAAGGTATTTGGGGCAAAAGAAGCATCTCCAAGAAAAATGCCACAAACTTCACCCTTTCTTTAGCTTTTTCGTTTCCGGCACCACGCCAACTTTCAGGAAATTTTTATGATCCCTTGCACTTTCCCGTTTTTTCTTCTGCGTTTCTCCTGTTTATCCACTCCTCGAACAGCCGTTGTCCCTCTTCCGACTGGTAAAATGCCTGGATCTTGGGCAGCAGGAACCGGGCGAAGCGCTCCAGCTCCTGCTGGGGCACGCCGTCCTCCCGGTACTTGGCGGACGCCGCTGCCTGTGCTGTTGTCTTTTCCTGCCGATCTTCCGTAGCGGCTCCTTTCTGCAGGGCTGCCCCCTGCTGCCTTGCTGCTTGTTCTTTCATCGATCCTGACCCTTGGCCCGCTGGCGGCGTTGCTGACGGTTTGACCTTAACCAGTGACATCATGGCAGCCAAACATCAGCAGATACAAAGCCTTCATGGAGCGCAATCACAAGGATCTGGTCTTTCAGGCTCTTGTCCTTGTCTTCCTTCACATCCCGGCCTTGATAGAGGTAGCAGCCATTTGTCCCGGCGAAGTCGGCGGCGTCATTGACTACCACCGTACCCTGACTTTTGAAAAACTCGTACATTTCCAAGTCAGCCTGTGCATAGACGGGGTTGCGTAAGCCGTTCTTCGTTTGCACTACTGCTGCCGCGAACAAGTTCCTGCGTATTTACTATGCCCGCGTTAAGGAGTGCCTGAACGCCGCTGAAAGCGCAATTTCAAAGCCGGCCGGGGCGGCATCCTCGGTCAGGGTGTAGATGTACTCCT
>DXNX01000222.1 GCA_019413245.1 Oscillospiraceae bacterium | reverse complement strand
GCCCCTGCAGCAGCGGCATCCCCAGCACAAAATGGCAGAACCCGCCGGTGAGCAGGGCGGTCAGCAAAGTGCCGACGCTGGAAAGCAGGATGGACGGCACCGCCACCGGGCGGGCAGCCCGCCAGTTGGTGCCGAAGCCACCGTAAAACATGATAAAGAGCAGCGCCACCGAGCAGATCTGTTCGGTGACGGCGTAATCGTCAAAAGCAATCTTGAACAGACCGTCCGAACCGAACAGCATGCCCAGGAACAGGAACGCCAGCAGGGCCGGAATGCCCAGCCGGGCACTCAGTTTCAGAAAGGCCGTACAGGCCAGCATGACCACGGCCAAAAACAACAGCAGAGATGGGAGCATGAATCCTTCCTTTCTTTCGGAAAATAAAAAGCGTACTGTAATTAACTATACCATACCCGCCGCGGTACTGCCAAGGGGAGAAACGGCGCTCCAAAGCGGTTTCGATTTTTAGGAAATCCCCATAAAAAACCGAAGAATCTTCAGAAAATAACCCCCAAACCCCCGCCGGGCCTCTCTGAAACGGTTTTCGACTTGCTCTGTGCGGTGATTCGTGGTATTCTATATCAAGTACGCGACTCTGCTTTGAAAAGTCTTTATGGTGTAAGAAACTGGAAAGGGAGAATGCGTGCGGCGGACGACCGTTGCCCTTGACGGCCGTCCGTTTTTTGTTTTTGGAAAAAACCGAGGTGGACATTTGCCCCAAAATCGCATATACTTAAGGAATCGTGTGACGAAACTACTGCATAGAACAAGAACTGCCTGAATTGGAGGGAACCCGTATGTGTGGAATCGTTGGCTTTACCGGTCGTGCACAGGCCGCACCGATTTTGTTGGACGGCCTTGCCAAACTGGAATACCGCGGCTATGATTCTGCCGGTCTGGCCGTGCAGAATGAGGCCGGCAAGATTGAAATCGTCAAGGCCAAGGGCCGCCTGCGCGTTTTGAGCGAAATGACCGACGCCGGCACGGCCGTGCCCGGCACCTGCGGCATCGGCCATACCCGTTGGGCTACCCATGGGGAGCCCTCGGTGGTCAACGCCCATCCCCATTACAGCCGTGACGAGAAAATCGCCGTGGTACACAACGGTATCATCGAAAACTATCAGGAGCTGAAGGACTGGCTCATCAACCGCGGGTACAATTTTGTCTCTCAGACCGATACCGAAGTGGTAGCCCAACTCATTGACTACTATTATACCGGCGAAGCCGCCGGCGATCCGCTGGGCTCCATCACCCGGATGATGCTGCGTGTGCGCGGCTCCTATGCGCTGGGCATTCTGTTTGCCGACCAGCCCGGTGTTGTTTATGCCGTGCGCAAGGACAGCCCTCTCATTGTGGGCCATGCCGAGGACGGCAACCTCATTGCGTCCGACGTGCCTGCCCTGCTCAAGTATACCCGCACTGTCTATTACATCGACAATCTGGAGATCGCCCGTCTGACCCCTGATTCCATCGAGTTCTTCAATATTGACCGTGACCCGGTGGAAAAGGACTCCACCACCATCGAATGGGATGCCGAAGCAGCCGAAAAGGGCGGCTATGAGCATTTCATGATGAAGGAGATCCACGAGCAGCCCGCCGCCGTGCGGGACACCCTGAACCCCCGTATCAAGGACGGCAAGGTGGATCTGAGCGAGCTTTCCCTGGATGCGGAGGCCATCCGCGCGGTGCGCCGCATCTATATCGTGGGCTGTGGTTCTGCCTATCATGTGGGCGTGGCCGCACGCTATGTGTTCGAGAGCCTGGCCCGCATCCCGGTGGAAGTGGATGTGGCCAGTGAATTCCGGTACCGTGACCCGGTGCTGGAACCGGATTCCCTGGCCATCATCATCAGCCAGAGCGGCGAGACCGCCGACACCCTGGCCGCCCTGCGCCTGTGCAAGGACCGCGGCGTGCGCACCATCGGCATCGTGAACGTGGTGGGTTCTTCCATCGCCCGGGAAGCCGATGCCACCCTGTACACCTGGGCCGGCCCGGAAATCGCCGTGGCTACCACCAAGGCGTACAGCACCCAGCTGGCCGCCTGCTATCTGCTGGCCATTGCCTTCGGGCAGGACCGGGGCGTGCTGGATGATGACCGTGCCGCTGCGCTGGTGGCGGAACTGCAGGCGCTGCCGGACAAGATCGAAAAGACCCTGGCCGACAAGGAGCGTATCCAGTGGTTTGCCAGCAAGTATGCCAACGCTCATGATGTCTTCTTCATCGGCCGCGGCCTGGACTACGCGGTGGCGCTGGAAGGCAGCCTGAAGTTCAAGGAAATCAGCTACATCCACTCCGAAGCCTTTGCCGCCGGAGAGATGAAGCACGGTCCCATCTCCCTGGTGGAAAAGGGGACGCTGGTGGTGGGCATCCTGACCCAGCCCGACCTGTACGAAAAGACCGTTTCCAACCTGGTGGAGGCCAAGAGCCGCGGCGCTTTCCTTATGGGGCTGACCAGCTACGGCAATTATAATATCGAAGACACCGCCGGTTTCACCGTGTATGTGCCCAAGACCGACCCCCATTTCGCCATCAGCCTGTCGGTCATTCCGCTGCAGCTGCTGGCGTACTATGTCAGCTGTGCCAAAGGTCTGGACGTGGATAAGCCGCGCAACCTGGCCAAGAGCGTCACAGTGGAATAAAAATTGAACATGTGGTGCACTTTTGTTTGAACTGCCAAAATTTTTTTGGTGATTTTGTGTGCCTTTTGCTCCGTTTGTCCTGTGTTAGTAGGGACAAACGGGGCAATTTCGTGTTATAATACAAGCCGAAGTCAAAAATCATGCAACGGGAAGCTGTGTCGCAAACCGACGTGCCCCGTCATATACTGTGGCAGGGATGGCCTTTTTTTGTCCGGGCCGTCCGTTCTGCCGGAAACAGGGAAGATAGAGCGAATGAAGAAAACCAATGAACAACTGATCAAGGGCCTGCCGCGCCGTATTCTTTTGATGCTGCTGGACTGCGGGCTGATCGTGCTGTGTTACTATATTGCCATCCTGCTGCGCTTTGACGGGGAAGATGCCTTCCGCCGTCACGAGGTCATTGTGGCCATGGCACCCATGCTGACCTACATCCTGCCCATCTATATGGTGGTGTTCTGGTTCGGCGGTCTGTATGAGATCATGTGGGAGTACGCCGGCATGCGTGACCTGGCACGCCTGATGTGTCTGTCGGGCCTGGCCACAGGATTCAGTCTGCTCTTTGATATGCTCTTCCGCACCCGTACCATCAGCGGTACGGTGCTCATCATCGGTGCGGTGCTCAATACGGCAGCGGTGGCAGGCGTCCGCTTTTTGTGGCGGCTCATGCGCGCGGTACGCCAATATTCACGAAGTTCCCCCAAGACGCGTACCGCCCGGGATACGACGCCGTTGCTGATCGTGGGCGCGGGCAATGCCGGCGCCTGGGCGGTCAATCTGTGCAAGACCAAGAATTCCACCTTCGGCAACCCGGTGGTCATTGTGGACGACGACCTGACCAAGAAAAACCTGCGCGTGCAGGGCGTGCCGGTGCGCGGCACCATCTCGGACATTCCCGAACTGGTGCGCAAATACCACATTGTGGAGATCGTCATTGCCATCACCACCCTGAAAGGCGAGCGCCTGCGGGAG
>DXNX01000221.1 GCA_019413245.1 Oscillospiraceae bacterium | reverse complement strand
CACGGGTCCAGGGTGTTTACACCCTGGTCGGCGTCCACCGCCTCGAAACGGTGGCACTTTTTCGCTTCCTTTTTGGTGACAAAAAGGAAGAACACTCCCGTAAGCAGCCGCTTGCCCGGCAGCAACGCGGCAAACCAACCCCACCGCCGCTGCGCGGCACCTCCCCTTGCACAGGGGAGGCGTTTCCCGCTTGCATCCGCCCCGTTTCGTGGTATAATTTCCCACATGGGCCCGTGCGGGTCGTCAAATTCAAACGAGTGGGAGAGGAATTGTATGGCATCCCTGTTACTGCCGATCATTTATCTGGCGTTCATCAGCCTGGGCCTGCCGGACGGTCTGCTGGGCGCTGCCTGGCCCAGCATGTACCAGCAGATGGGCGCGGATTTGTCCTGGGCGGGCATTGTATCCATGATCATTGCGGCCAGCACCATTGTGTCCAGCCTGGCCAGTGCCCGGCTCAACCTGGCGCTGGGGACCGGCAAGGTCACCGCGTACAGCGTTCTGCTCACCGCCGTGGCGCTGATGGGCTTTTCGCTGTGCGGACAGTTCTGGCAGCTCTGCCTGTGGGCCATCCCCTATGGCCTGGGCGCCGGCAGCGTGGACGCCGCTCTCAACAACTATGTTTCCCTGCATTACGAAAGCCGCCACATGAGCTGGCTGCACTGCATGTGGGGCGTGGGGGCCAGCATCGGTCCCATCATCATGGGCCGGGCCCTGGCCGGCGGCACCTGGGAGGGCGGCTACCGCACCGTTTCGGTGCTGCAGTTTGTGCTCACGGTGGTGCTGCTGGGCAGCCTGAAACTGTGGAAGCGCCCCGAACAGACCCTGAACGGGGAGGACTTTACTCCCGAACAGCGTCCCATCCGGGAACTGCTCCGCCTGCCCGGTGTGCGCCAGGTGGTGACCTGCTTCTTCTGCTACTGCGCGCTGGAAGCCACCGCCGGTATGTGGGCCGCCAGCTACTGCACCGTGGCCCGGGGCATCAACGCCGAGACCGCCGCCTCCTGGGCCAGCCTGTTCTATCTGGGCATCACGGTGGGCCGCGGAATCTGCGGTTTTCTGACCATGAAGATCAGTGACCAGAACATGATCCGCCTGGGGCAGGCCATCATTGCCCTGGGTCTGGTACTCATCCTGCTGCCCGCCGGAAACACCGTCCTGTTTGTGGGACTGATCACGGTGGGGCTGGGCTGTGCGCCGGTGTACCCCTGCATCATCCACGAGACCCCCGTCAACTTCGGCCGGGAACTGAGCATGTCCATGACCGGGCTGCAGATGGCCTGTGCCTATGTGGGCAGCTGCCTGATGCCGCCGCTGTTCGGTCTGCTGGGCCAGCATATTTCCATGGGGCTGTACCCGTGGTTTATGGCGGTGCTGCTGGTGCTCATGTTCCTCATGGCCGAAAGCCTGCACCGCAAGACCGCCGACCGCCGCCGTGGCCTGGTGCTGTGAGCGGCCTGTGTTCAGGACAGAAAGGAAGCCTATGGCAAGCGAAATTTACTTTACCCGTCACGGCCAGACCGTCTGGAACGTGGAAAACAAGATCTGCGGCGCCACCGACAGCCCCCTCACCGAGCTGGGCCGCCGCCAGGCTGCCGAGCTGGGGCAGAAGATTCTGGCCGAAAAGCTGCCCATCGACTGTATTTTGTGTTCGCCGCTGTCCCGTGCCGCCGACACCGCCCGGTGCATTGCCGCCGAGACCGGCCTGCCCCTGACAGTGGAACCCCGGCTGATGGAGCAGAATTTCGGCCGGTTCGAGGGCACGCCCCGGGATGGGGCGGAGTTTTCCACAGCAAAGGCCAATTTTGTGGAAAGTTTTGGCGGCGGCGAGAGCATGCTGCGGGTGGCCGCCCGGATCTACACCCTGCTGGATGAGCTGCGCGGCCGCAACGAGACCTGCCTGCTGGTGGCCCACAACGGCATTGCCCGGGTGGTGAACTCCTATTTTTACGATATGACCAACGCCGAGTACGCAGCCTTTGGCATCCGCAACTGCGAGATACGGCGGTATACCTTCTGATAAAAAAGGAAACCCACTGTCCCGACCGGGACGGTGGGTTTTGTTTTTTGTGGAAAGCCGCGACCTTGCCCAAAGCCTCCCCTGTGTAAGGGGAGGTGGGGCGCAGCCCCGGAGGGGTTGTGAAGCTGGCGGCATTTCCCGTTTACGGGCAACAACGGTAAGTCTACAACCCCTCAGTCAGCTTCGCTGACAGCTCCCCTTACACAGGGGAGCCGAGCTCTACCTCACGGTTTACAGTAGGGCGGGCAGGGGATCTGGTCCTGGGTGGTCTGGGTGCCGGGCGGCACCAGGAAATAATCCTGCCGCAGCAGCCGAATCCCAATATCCGCATTGGCCAGCAGGCCAATATATTGGGCCGCATCCCCCCGGAACATGCCGGTTTTGAAAAAGCCGATGGACACGGTCAGGTCGGAGTTCACGGCCAGTTCGGCCTCACCGGTGTCACCGTTCAGGCCGCTGTTGATGTCGGCGCTGACGATGTAGGCCCCCGCCTCCCGGGCCCGGTTTAAGCAGAGGATGGCCTCCCGCACCGCCCCGCGCACCGTGCCGGTGAACCCGGTGCCCAGCAGACAGTCCACCAGTACCGGACAGGCGGCGATCTCCGCCTCATGGCCTGCAAAGGGACGTACCGGCACCCCCAGGGCCCGGGCTTTTTCGAGATACAAGGCGTTGTCCGGGCTGGCTTTCTCCGAAACCCGGTAGACAACGCAGGGCCGCCCCGCCTGGGCCAGCAGCATGGCCAGAGCGGCACCGTCCCCGCCGTTGTTGCCGGACCCGATGACGATGCCCGCGGGGCTGCCCCGGTCCCAGTCCACCGCGTCCCGGATGCCCCGGGCGGCCCGCAGCATCAGCTCCGGGCCGGAAGTCTCATGTTCAATGGTCCATGCGTCGCATTCCCGCATGGTCTGTACGCTCACCACCGGCAGCATAAGCAAAACCTCCTTGTTGTGCCTTTCAGTGTAGCAGAACCGGGCCGGGAAGTCCAGAAGAGTGCGCCGTCGGGCTTTCAAGTCCTGGATGGTCCTTTTCAATAAAAAAAGTACCCCCGCAGAACGGGAGTACATTTTTTATGGTGGGCCATCCAGAAACCGAGCCACCCACGCCCTGAAAAACAGTCCGCAGGACTGTTTTTCCCGGCCTTGCCGTCGGGCTTTCAAGTCCTGGATGGCCCTTTTATTGAAAAAACGTCCCCTATTCGGGGACGTTCTTTTATTGGTGGGCCATCCAGGACTTGAACCCGGGACCAAGCGGTTATGAGCCGCCAGCTCTGACCAACTGAGCTAATGGCCCGTAAAAACGGGATAACTGATTTAGTATAGCAGATTTTTCTCCGTTTGCCAAGGCGGGCGGGCAAGTTTTTGTGCGCCGCGCATACCCTGTACCATGGCAAAACAGGGGAGGGGTATGTATGAACAGGACGGGCCGTGTGTGCAGGATACTGGGGGCGGTGGTGCTGTTCTGTCTGGTGCTGGTCCTGCCTGCTCTGCCGCTGGGCGGGGTGCCGCGCCCTGCCGCCACGCCGGAAACCGCTGCGCCCGCCCCGACACCCGCGCCCACCGCCAGCCCTGCCCCGGCGGAACCGGCCGCCGACGAGTACCGGGCGGTGTGGGTG
>DXNX01000220.1 GCA_019413245.1 Oscillospiraceae bacterium | reverse complement strand
CAGATGTGTATAAGAGACAGGCGCAAAAATTGTGTTCCATAAATGACGAAAAAGTCCCCGGCACGCATTGTTTGCGTGCCGGGGACTTCAAATTCGTATGTCTATCGATCGTCAGCCGTTGGTCCGGCGCAGGAAGGCACGGTATTCCCGATACCAGCACTGCGGACAAAGGCTTTCATATTCGACATTGTCCACCGTGTCAATGGCAACCTGGGCACCTTCAAAAACAAACTGTCCGTTTACCTTGCGGCCGTTGCACATGGCTTTGCGCCCGCAGGCACAGATTGTCTTCATTTCTTCAATGGAATGGGCCAGTTCCAGCAAGCGGGTGGAGCCGGGGAAACCGCGCATCATGAAATCGGCCCGCAGACCGTAGCAGATGACCGGGATGCCCAGGTCTACCGTTACCAGAAACAGCTGCTCCGCCTGAGCGGGGGTAAAGAACTGGCTTTCATCACACAGAACGCAGGCGGGCTTGCCATGGGCTTCAACATCGGCACGGACCTCATCCAGAATGTTCATTTCCGGTGTGACAAGCTTGTCTACTTTACAGCTCACGCCCAGACGGGAGACGATATGATCTCCGCCTTTCGTGTCGATGCTGGCTTTCAGGATCAGCACCCGCATACCCCGCTCTTTGTAGTTGAAAGCCACCTGCAGCAGGGCGGTCGTCTTGCCGCTGTTCATGGCGCCGTAGCGAAAATACAGTTTTGCCATTGTCAGACTCTCCGTTGACGGCACAGCCCGGTCAAGGGACCGAACAAAGGCGCGGCGTTTCAGCCGCGCCTGTTTGTGCCCGGTTTATTTTTACTCGTCCCGGTTGCGCAGCCGGTAGCCCAGGCTCATCAGGCTGTCGCCCAGATGAACGTTTTCTACCGTGACATCGGGATATTCCACCGAAAGATCATAGTGACTGAAGTTCCAGAATCCCTGGATACCCAGCCGTACCAGTTCGCCCGAAAGTTCGGTAGCGCTCTGGCGGGGTACACACAATACGGCCACGACGGGTTCGTTTTCAGCGCAGAAAGATTCCAGCTCATCCAGGGAATGAATCGGAACACCGGCCATCTCTTTCCCGATCAGATCCGGGTTGATATCAAACACGGCCAACAGGCGATACCCGTTGGTATCGCGGGAAATGAAGCTGGACACCGCTGTACCCAGCCGGCCTGCACCGATCAGGATGGTGGGCAGCAGCTCGCCGTCACCGAACAGCAGCTTGCTGATCTCTGCCAGCAGCACATCCACCTTGTAGCCGATTCCCTGTTGCCCGAAGCCACCGAAGCAGTTGAAGTCCTGCCGCACCTGGCTGGCGGTCGTGCCCATCATGCGTGCGAGCTCGCTGGAAGAGATCTTGTCCCGGCCCTCCGCCGCCAGGTTGTTCAAATAACGGTAGTATTTTGGCAACCGCTTGATCACCGGCAGGGAGGCCTTGTTTTGTGTGGCCAATGTCATACGCCCCCTCAGAATTGTGGCACCACACCGTGCCCTGGATTTCTTATGTAAAAAGTATAATGTATTTCCGGAAGATTGTCAATTTTTTATCTAACACTTACAAAGCAAACAGCTTAATATCGTAATAATATCGTAAGAAAATATTTTGCCGTGCAGCGGGTCATACTGGAAACAGGCAGTAACAGAAGGAAAGGAGAAATATTTTGTGAAAATGAAACCCGTCAGTCCGCAGGAATCGGCAGAGCAGGAACGTCTGAAGCATGATCTGATCACGGAGGAAGGTATTATCGAAGCCACCCGCGGCCGTCATGCCATTCATTGCCTGACCGTGATCGGAACCATTGAAGGGCATACTCTGGCCCCTGACAACCAGAAAACAACCAAATATGAGCATGTGATCCCGCTTCTGGTGGATATTGAGGAAGACCCCTCCATCGAGGGGCTTCTGGTCATCCTGAACACGGTGGGCGGCGATGTGGAAGCCGGGCTGGCCCTGGCTGAACTGATCGCCGGGGTCAGCAAGCCCAGTGCCACTCTGGTATTGGGCGGCGGCCATTCCATCGGTATTCCGCTGGCAGTTTCGGCACGGCACAGCTTTATCGTGCCGACGGCTACCATGACCGTACACCCGGTCCGTCATTCCGGCATGGTGCTGGGGGTGCCCCAGACCCTGCGTTATTTCGAGCAGATGCAGGAGCGTATCGTCAGCTTTGTGGCAGGACACTCGGCCATTTCAGCCAAGCGATTTACGCAGCTGATGCACAACACAGGAGAGCTGGTCATGGATATGGGAACGGTACTCAACGGACAGCAGGCCGTGGAGGAGGGACTGATCGACTCTCTGGGCGGTCTGAATGACGCGCTCCGCTACCTTTATAAAGAAATAGAACAGGGGAAAAGCCCCCGCAGTGGACACCGAAACGGATAAGCTGCAAAAAATCTTTCTGGGGTTTTACAACAGGCCGGTTTCGTGTTAAAATAGCCTATATGCTATAAGGGGCATTTTGCCCCATTACATAATCGGAACCGCATGAAGGGAAAGCAGTGCGGTGGACCTGTCCGGGTCCGAATTCTGAATACATAGAGGAGTATGGTAAGATGGCAAGTTCAAGGTCAGGCAAATCGACGTATCGGTCGACCTCGTCCTCGCGCTCGTCCGGTTCGTCCAAAAGCAGCAAAAGTAAAAACGGGTCCCGCAGCAAAAGCAGCAAGGGTCGTTCGTCATCTTCGGCGCCGCGCAAGCAGACGTCGCGTCGGGCGCAGCGCCGGGCCGAGACCCAGAATCTGGGCCGCAGCGTTCTGCTGGCGGGCCTGGGTCTGCTGGTCATTGCACTGGTGCTGGTGCGCGGTCAGGACTTCTGGCTGCAGATGCGCAATGCGCTGTTCGGCGTATTTGGCATCATGACCTATATTCTTGGTCCGTTTTTGCTGTATCTGGCGTATCTGGTAGCATCCGGATACCGGGTCGGCGTGTTTGTGGCCAAAATGGTCCTGATGGGCGTTGTCGGCGCCAGTGTGCCGGTGGTTTTTTCCAAGTTCGCAGTACACGATTCTACCCTTTGGGAAATCATCAAGATGCTGTTCAGCTGGGGCAATACCCGGTTCTGGTCCGGCGGTGTTCTCGGTTTTGCCGGCGCGCTGCTGATTGCCTTGCTTGGTCGTCCCGGTGCCAACATCGTCATGCTGCTGCTGTTCGCCATGGGGCTGATGGTCTTCTTTGCCCTGACACCGGCCGATGTGGTGCGGTTCATCAACCAGACCATGCAGAAATATGAGGGCATGCAGGCAGCACGCCGGGAAGAGGCCACAGCCTATGATACCCAGCTGTTTGGCCAGACGCCGGAGGAAGAACCCCTGGAAAATCTGACAGGTACACTGCCGCGCCAGCAGCAGCCCCGACAGCATCCGGCATTTGATGTGGAGCCGTATCTGGAAGAGGAAGAAAAAGCCCGCCAGAAAGCGGCGGCTCCGGCTGAAGCTGCTGCCCGTCCTGCTGCCAGAACCCAGACGGCTGCCCCGCAGCAGGCCACTTACCGGCCGGACTTCGATGTGGATCTTGGACCGGATGCCTCCACCCGTGCGCTGGAAAATGCCGTGACCCATGACCCGCTGGAAAAAGTGGTCATCGGCCCCGGCGGTACATTCGGTCTGGACCCGCTGGAACAGCTGGGCCGGAAAAAGGCCCCGGCACCCGCCCCGGCCAAGACC
>DXNX01000022.1 GCA_019413245.1 Oscillospiraceae bacterium | reverse complement strand
GTTCTGCATCATGGGGTTAGCGCCGTGTGCCGACAAGCAAAGCCCGTTCGTGAGACGCTGCCCCTTTTTGACGGGGGAAGAGATTCTCAAAAGAAAATCCGGAACTGTCAGAAATTGCTGTCGAATCATGCCGATATATGGAATAACCGCCCCTGTAAACGGCTATCCGTTACAGGGGCGGTTATTTTGTATGGATCAGAGAGTTTACAGGTTCGTATAACCCATCAGGAAACGGTCCACCACAGCGGCCGTATCCCGGCCTTCCCGCAGGGCCCAGACGACCAGGCTCTGGCCGCGGCGCATATCGCCGCAGGTGAAGACGTTGGGCACATTGGTGGCAAAATCGTGGTCAGCCACGCAGCCGCGGGGCGTCAGTTCCAGACCGAAAGCCTCGGCGGTGTAGCTTTCGCAGCCGGTGAAGCCTGCGGCGATCAGCACCAGTTCACATTCCACCGTCTCTTCCTCGCCGGTGGGAACCATAGCACGGCGGCCGGTGGCTTCGTCCACCACACGGCTTTCCAGCTTGGAGAGAACCGCGCCGTATACGCGGCCGTCCTCGCCCTTCAGGAATTCCTTCACCGTGGTCTGGTAGACGCGGGGATCGCGGCCGAACACCGCGATGGCTTCCTGCTGGCCGTAGTCTGTCTTGAGGACCTTGGGCCATTCCGGCCAGTCATTGCCGGGGGCGCGGGTCGCCGGGGGACAGGGCATCATTTCCAGCTGTAGCACATCGGCGCAGTGCTGGCGGATGGCGGTGCCCACGCAGTCGTTGCCGGTGTCGCCGCCGCCGATGACCAGCACCCGTTTGCCTTCGGCGGAAACAGCACGGCCGTCCGCAAAGTTGGAATCCAGCAGGCTGCGGGTCACGCTGGTCAGGTAATCCACTGCAAAGTAGATGCCTGCCGCATCACGGCCCGGTACCGCCAGGTCGCGGGCCTGCTTGGCGCCGCAGCACAACACCACAGCGTCATAGCGGCTGGTGAGTTCTTCACGGCTGATGTCCACGCCCACGTTGGTGTTCATCACGAATTCGATGCCTTCTGCCTTCATGATGGCCACACAGCGGTCGATCACCGATTTCTCCAGCTTCATGTTGGGGATGCCATACATCAGCAGACCGCCCACGCGGTCCTCCCGCTCAAAGACGGTGACGCTGTGGCCCCGGCGGTTCAGCAGGTCGGCCACGGCCAGGCCGGCAGGACCGGCACCCACCACGGCCACGCTCTTGCCGGTACGGGCTGCGGGCGGTGTGGGCTGGATGAGCCCGTGCTCGTAGCCGTACTCCACAATGGCATGCTCGTTCTCCTTTACGGTAACGGGATTGCCCGTGGCCATGCCGCAGGTGCAGGCCGCCTCGCACAGGGCAGGGCAGACCCGGCTGGTGAATTCAGGGAAGAGGTTGGTGGCGCGCAGCCGGTGCAGCGCCAGGTCCCAGCGGCCCTGATACACCAGATCGTTCCATTCGGGGATCAGGTTGTTCAGCGGGCATCCGCTGGCCATGCCGCCCACCATCATGCCGCTCTGGCAGAAAGGCACGCCGCAGTCCATGCAGCGGGCCCCCTGGGCCTGCTGTTCGTCCGAGGGCAGGGGCAGATGAAATTCGTTAAAGTTGCAGATGCGTTCTTCCGGCGGCAGCTCGGTGCTGGTTTGCCGTTTGATCTGCATAAATCCGGTCGGTTTTCCCATGGATATGCCCTCCTTATTTGGCGTTCTTCATAGCGTAGAAGGCTTCGATCTGGGCCTGCTCGCTGTCCTCGCCCTTTTCTTCCATCTGGGCAATCAGGCGCAGCATCTTGTCGTAGTCGTGAGGCAGGACCTTCTTGAAGCGCGGCAGATACGCCCCGAAATCATCCAGGATCTCCTTGCCGCGGGGCGAACCGGTGCGTTCCACATGTTCGCGGATCAGATCTTTCAGCAGGGCCACATCGTACTTGTGCTCCACAGGCTCCAGGCTGACCATGTCCTTGTTCACACGCTGGTACAGATCCCAGTTTTCATCCAGCACATAGGCGATGCCGCCGCTCATGCCGGCCGCAAAGTTTTTGCCGGTGGTGCCCAGCACCACCACAGTGCCGCCGGTCATATATTCACAGCCGTGGTCGCCCACGCCTTCCACCACGGCGACGGCGCCGGAATTGCGCACGCAGAAGCGTTCGCCGGCCACGCCGTTGATGAAGGCCTTGCCGCTGGTGGCGCCGTACAGGGCCACGTTGCCGATGACAATGTTCTGGCTGCGGTCGTAGGTCACGCTCTTGGGCGGGTAGACCACGATCTCACCGCCGGAAAGGCCCTTGCCCAGATAGTCGTTGCAGTCGCCTTCCAGTTCCAGGGTCAGGCCCTTGGGCAGGAACGCGCCGAAGCTCTGACCGCCGCAGCCATGGCACAGCACATGGAAGGTGTCATC
The DNA here is from genome assembly GCA_019413245.1 of Oscillospiraceae bacterium. Classification (GTDB taxonomy): domain Bacteria; phylum Bacillota; class Clostridia; order Oscillospirales; family Ruminococcaceae; genus Gemmiger. The sequence goes on along the minus strand of DXNX01000022.1, from coordinate 20,629 downwards.
AGGCAGGGTGTTACCGAACTTGGAGGTGATCTCGCTGCCGAAGATGGTGCCGAAAGCACGGTCGGTGTTGCCCACGGTCAGCTCTACCTTCATAGGCTTGGGTTCGGCCATTTCGAAGCTCTTCTTGAACTTCTTCATCAGCACCTTCATGTCGGGCGTCTTTTCCAGGCCGAAGTTGTACACATCCTTGGGATCGAAGTGGATGCTGCTGTTTTCCACCAGGGGATTGTGCAGCAGCGGGGTCAGGTCCAGCTCGCTGGCGCGGCTGCCGGCGGGCTCTTCCTTGATGGCCAGCAGGTCGGTGCGGCCCACCAGGTCTTCCAGACGGCGCACGCCCAGGCGAGCCATGTATTCCCGCAGTTCCTGTGCCATGAACCGCATGAAGTTCATGACGTATTCCGGCTTGCCCTTGAAGTTGCGGCGCAGTTCGGGGTTCTGGGTGCAGATGCCCATGGGGCAGGTGTCCAGGTTGCACACGCGCATCATCACACAGCCCATGGCCACCAGGGGACCGGTGCCGAAACCGAATTCCTCGGCGCCCAGCATGGCGGCAATGGCCACATCGCGGCCGCTCATCAGCTTGCTGTCCGCCTCAATGCGCACGCGGCTGCGCAGACCGTTCATGATCAGGCACTGATGCGCTTCGGCAATGCCCAGTTCCCAGGGCAGACCGGCGTTGTGGATGGAGTTGTTGGGGGCAGCACCCGTGCCGCCGTCAAAGCCGGAGATCAGGATGACCTCAGCACCTGCCTTGGCCACGCCGGCGGCGATGGTGCCGACACCGGCTTCGCTGACCAGCTTGACGCTGATGGCCGCCTTGCGGTTGGCGCATTTCAGGTCGTAGATGAGCTGGGCCAGGTCCTCGATGGAGTAGATGTCGTGGTGGGGCGGGGGAGAGATCAGGCCCACACCGGTGGTGGAGTGGCGGGTCTTGGCAACCCAGGGATACACCTTGCCGCCGGGCAGCTGGCCGCCCTCACCGGGCTTGGCGCCCTGGGCCATCTTGATCTGGATCTCGCTGGCGGAAACCAGGTACTTGCTTGTCACGCCGAAGCGGGCGGAAGCCACCTGCTTGATGGCAGAGTTCCGTTCGGTGCCGTAGCGGTCCTCGAACTCACCACCCTCGCCGGTGTTGCTCTTGCCGCCCAGACGGTTCATGGCAATGGCCATGCACTCGTGGGCTTCGGCAGAAAGGGCGCCGTAGCTCATGGCCGCGGTCTTGAAGCGGCGGACCAGGCTGTCCACGCTCTCCACCTCGTCGATGGGAACACCATGCTCGGGATACCGGAAGGTCAGCAGGCTGCGCAGGTGCATCTCATCGGAGCCGGTATGGTCGATGGCATCGGTGTACGCCTTGAATTTGGAGTAGTCGCCGGTCCAGCAAGCCTGCTGCAGCAGGTGGATGGTCTGGGGATTGTACAGGTGCTGTTCCGCCTGGGGGCCGCTGCGGAACTTGTGCAGGCCCAGGCTGGGCAGCTCGGTGCCGGTGCCCAGACCCAGGGGGTCATAGGCTTTCTGGTGCCGTTCTTCCAGATCGTCCTGGATGTCTTTCAGGGTGATGCCACCCACACGGGTGACGGTGTTGGTGAAGTATTTGTCCACCACTTCCTTGCTGATGCCCAGAGCCTCGAAGATCTGGCTGCCCTGGTAGGACTGGATGGTGGAAATGCCCATCTTGGAAGCAATCTTCACAATGCCGGCCAGCACGGCGCGGTTGTAGTCTTCCACGGCGGCGTAGTAGTCCTTGTCCAGCAGCCCTTCGTCGATGAGCTGACGGATGCTCTGCTGGGCCAGATAGGGATTGATGGCGCAGGCGCCATAGCCCAGTAGGGTGGCAAAGTCGTGTACCAGACGGGGTTCGCCGCTTTCCAGCACCAGAGCCATGGCGGTGCGCTTCTTGGTACGCACCAGATACTTGGACACGGCACCCACGGCCAGCAGGCTGGGAATGGCCACATGGTACTCGTCAATCTCCCGGTCGGAGAGGATCAGGATGTTGGCACCGTCACGGTAGGCACGGTCCACTTCCACGAACAACCGCTCGATGGCCTTTTCCAGATCGGTGTTCTTGTAATAGCAGATGGAAACGGTCTGCACCTTGAAGCCGGGCACGTTCATGGCCTTCAGCTTCAGGATGTCGGTTTCGGTCAGGATGGGGTTGTTGATCTTCAGAACCTTGCAGTTCTCGCTGCTTTCTTCCAGCAGGTTGCCCTGGGCGCCCACATACACGGTAGTGGAGGTGACGACCTTCTCGCGCAGGGCGTCGATGGGCGGGTTGGTGACCTGAGCGAACATCTGCTTGAAGTAGTCGAACAGCGGGGGATGGGTGTGACTGAGCACAGCCAGGGGAGTATCGCTGCCCATGGCACCGGAGGGTTCGGCGCCGTTCTTGGCCATGGGCAGGATCATGGAGGTGACATCCTCGTACCGGTAGCCGAACGCCTTCTGCAGACGGACCAGTTCCTTGGAGTCAGGCTCCGGCGGGCGGTGGTTGGGAATCTTCAGATCTTTCAAATTGACCAGGTTGCGGTCCAGCCATTCGCCGTAGGGCTGGCGGCTGGCGTAATCGGCCTTCAGACGGTCGTCGTCCACCAGTTCGCCCTTCACGGTGTCCACCAGCAGCATCTTGCCGGGGCGCAGGCGGTCACGGCATACGATCTCGGCGGGGTCCACATCCAGCACGCCCACCTCGCTGGAAAGGATCAGGCGGCCGTCACGGGTGATATAGTAGCGGGAAGGACGCAGGCCGTTACGGTCCAGCACAGCGCCCATCACATCACCGTCAGAGAACAGGATGGAAGCCGGGCCGTCCCAGGGTTCCAGCATGGTGGCGTAGTACTGGTAGAAAGCGCGCTTCTTGGGGTCCATGCTGTCGTTGTTGCTCCAGGGTTCGGGGATGGTGACCATCACGGCCAGGGGCAGGTCCATGCCGTTCATGACCATGAATTCCAGGGTGTTGTCCAGCATGGCGGAGTCGCTGCCGTCCTGGTTCACGATAGGCAGCACCTTGGCCATGTCGTCCTTGAGGCAGCTGCTGGCGATGGTCTCCTCACGGGCCAGCATGGTGTCCACGTTGCCCCGGATGGTGTTGATCTCGCCGTTGTGCAGGATCATGCGGTTGGGGTGGGCACGGTTCCAGCTGGGCGCCGTGTTGGTGGAGAAGCGGCTGTGCACCATGCCAATGGCGGATTCATAGTCGGTGTCCTGCAAGTCGGGGTAGAACAGGCGCAGCTCCTTCACCAGGAACATGCCCTTGTACACGATGGTACGGCTGGACAGACTGCACACATAGGTTTCGGGACTGGACTGTTCAAACACCCGGCGGGCCACATACAGGCGGCGGTCAAAATCCAGACCGGCCTGCACCCGGGCGGGCTTTTCCACAAAGCCCTGCCAGATGCTGGGCATGCAGGAGCGGGCCTTGTGACCCAGAATCTCCGGGCACACCGGCACGGCGCGCCAGCCCAGGAAGGTCAGCCCTTCCTTGCGGCAGATGATCTCAAACAGTTTTTTGGCCTGGTTGCGGCGCAGTTCCTCCTGGGGGAAGAAGAACATGCCCACACCGTATTCCCGCTCGCCGCCCAGGGTGATGCCGGCTTCGGCGGCGACTTTCTGGAAAAACTTGTGGCCGATCTGCAACAGGATACCTACGCCGTCGCCGGTCTTGCCCTCGGCGTCCTTGCCGGCACGGTGTTCCAGATGCTCTACGATCTGCAACGCGTCGTCAATGGTCTTGTGGCTCTTGCGGCCCTTGATGTCCACCACGGCACCGATGCCGCAGTTGTCGTGCTCAAAGCGGGGGTCGTACAGCCCGGCGGGCTGCTTCCTTGTGGTAAAGTCTTGCACTGATACCTCTCCTTCCCGGCGATAAACGCCACGCTGCGGGAGCCTTTTCGGCCGGGACCCGCAACAAAAAAAGACGCCCACAAATCGGGGCATACGGCCCCGACGTGTGAACGTCCTTGTTCCTGCCTACACTATATCATAGGAAGGGCGGCTTGACAATCCAAAAGCAAAAGAATCTTACGAAATTAACGTCGAAACCTTTGCAAATTCAAAAACAAGGCATAAAACTTAATTTAATTTTGCGCTTCCGGCAGCGTTCTGCGCCTTGAGCTCGGCCAGAATCTGCGCAAGCAGTTCTTCCTGGGTGGGAGCGGCCGGTTTGGCGGGCGCCGCCTTGGCTTCCGCTTCCTTTTTCCGCTGGCCGATGCGCATGAGCCGGCCCATGAATTTGACCAGGCAGAACAGCACAAAGGCCATGATCAGGAAGTTGATGATGGCCGAGATGAACGCGCCGATGCGCAGCGGGTCTGCGCCGTTGGGCAGCGGAATGACCACGTTGCTGAAATCGGTGGAGAAAGCAATGCCCAGCAAAGGATTCAGGATGTCCCCGGTGAGGGAGGACACGATGGATTGAAAGGAAGCGCCGATGATGACACCGACGGCCATATCAATGACGTTGCCCTTGAGCGCGAACGCCTTGAACTCATCCAGAAACTTTTTGGAAGTTTCCAGCTTCTGCTGAACATGCAGTTTTTCCTGTACAGGCATGGTAAAAAGCCTCCCGGAAGTTACTTCAACAGGTCAGCCACGGCCTTGGCAGCGCCGTCCAGGTAATCCCCGGCGAAGGTCTCGATCATGCCGGCGTCGGCCTCCTTGGCCAGCTCGGGGTCGATGGGCATCTTGGCCAGCACGGGCAGCTTGTAGCGGGCCGCAGTCTCATCCACATGGCTCTCGCCAAAAACAGAGATATGCTTGCCGCAGTCGGGGCAGACCACATAGCTCATGTTCTCCACAATGCCCAGGATGGGAATCTTCATCATCTCAGCCATCTGCACGGCCTTGCCCACGATCATGCCCACCAGTTCCTGCGGGCTGGACACGATGATGATGCCGTCCACGGGCAGGGTCTGGAAGACGGTCAGGGGCACATCGCCAGTTCCCGGAGGCATATCGACGAACAGGAAGTCCACATCCTCCCAGATCACTTCCTGCCAGAACTGCTTGACAGCGCCGGCAATGACCGGTCCGCGCCACACGACGGGAGCCTGTTCATCCTCCAGCAGCAGGTTGATGCTCATGATGTCGATGCCGGTGCGGCTCTTGATGGGATAGATGCCGTCCTCACCGCCCGTGGCCGGGCCATGTACGCCGAACAGTTTCGGAATGGAAGGGCCGGTGATGTCCGCATCCAGAATACCGGCGGTATGGCCCAGACGGCGCATGGAAACCGCCAGCATGGCACTGGTCATGCTCTTACCGACGCCGCCCTTGCCGGACACAACGCCGATGACCTTCTTGATGTGGCTCTTGGCGTGGGGGGCTTCCCGTTCGGGCGCGCGGTGGTCGCAGTTGGCGGTGCAGCTGCTGCAATCGTGGTTACACGCTTCGCTCATTGCAAACAAGTCTCCTTTAGGGCCGGGCAGATGTACCCGGCGCTTTGCATATTGTGTACCCGGCACTCCAAGCAGGCAAAAAGCCCCGCGGGAAAACCCCGGCGGGGCCTGCCTGCCCGGTGTGGCCGGGCAAGAACTATTCTACATGGTTTGGTGCAAAAAAGCAAGGGCCGGGCATCAACCCATCGCAGCCACAATGCCCTCCACCAGGTCCTGGAAAACGGGGCCGCGGTGGTTGGCAATCTCGATCACTTCGTCGCCGGACAGGCGCTTGCCGGTCATGCCGGCGGCCATGTTGGTGATCAGGCTCATGGCCAGCACCGGCAGCCCGCAATGGGAGGCGGCGATGGCCTCGGGCACGGTGCTCATGCCCACGGCGTCGGCACCCAGGGTGCGGAATGCCCGGATCTCGGCGGGGGTCTCGTAGCTGGGACCCATGTAGCCCAGATACACAGCCTCCCGCAGGGTCAGGCCCTTTTCGGCAGCCACGGTGCGGGCCAGCTTCTGCAGGTCCGCATCATAGACCCGGCTCATATCGCAGAAGCGGGGACCGATTTCATCGTCGTTGGCACCGCGCAGCGGGTTGGCGCCCATGAAGTTGATGTGATCGGTGATGAGCATGAAATCACCCACCGAGAAATCGTAGTTCACACCGCCGGCGGCGTTGGTCAGGATGAGGGCGCGGCAGCCCAGCGCCTTGATGACCCGTACCGGCAGGGCAATGGCGGCCATGTCGTGGCCTTCATAGTAGTGGAACCGGCCCTGCATGCAAAGCACGGAACGCCCCGCCAGTTTACCGGCCACAAAACGGCCTGCGTGGCCCGGCGCGGTGGAAATGGGGAAGCCCGGTACTTCGCCGTAGGGGATGTACACCGGGTTTTCAATGCGGTCGGCCAGCCCACCCAGGCCGGAACCCAGGACCAGAGCGATTTCGGGGGCCTCGGGCAGACGGTCACGCAGATACGCAGCGGCGGTGCGGATGGTTTCCAGTTGAGACATAAGGCAATACCTCTCTTTATGTTGTTGCCCTTATTTTACCATGCAGCCGGGACGGCGGCAAGCATAGACCGGGCGGCCCGCGCATATATCCCCAACAGGACCACAACGGGAAAGGGGATGGCCGACATGCGGCTCAGGACCTATCTGAAAAACGCGGCGCTGCTCACGGCGGCAGGCTTTGGCCTGCGGGTGCTGGGCATGGTGTTCCGCGTGTACATTGCGGGGTGGCTGGGCGGCGAAGGCATGGGGCTGTACCAGCTGATCCTGGCGGTGTATGCGGTGTTTACCGCACTGGCCACGGCGGGGGTCAATGTAGCCTCCACCAAACTGGCGGCGCAGAGCCTGGCCCGGGGGCGGGGGATGGCTCCCACCCTGTGGGGACTGGTCAGCGCGGCGGCCTGTTTCGGCACCCTGGCCATGCTGGCACAGGTAGCCCTGGCCGAACCGGTAGCCCACTGGATGCTCCACGACGCCCGGGCAGAGCTGGGACTGCGGATCCTGGCGCCCAGTCTGCCGTTTATGGCGGTGGCGGGGGCGCTGCGCGGATGCTTCCTGGCCCGGCGGCGGGTGGAACCCAACGTTACCTCTCAGATGGTTGAACAGCTGGTGCGCATGGCGGTGGCCGCTTTTGCCCTGTCCCGTCTGGCAGCCTGGGGGCCAGGGTATGCCTGTGGAGCGGTGCTTCTGGGCAACACGGTGAGCGAGGCTGTTTCCTGCCTGCTTATGGCGTTGTTTGCCCGGCGGGAACCGGCGTTCCGGCCGCAGCCGGGGGACCCGGCCAGAGGCTTCACCCGGCGGGAACTGTTCGGCATCGCCCTGCCGGTGTGCGGCAGCCGATTGCTGGCCAGCGGCTTGCAGGCCATTGAAAGCAGCCTGATTCCCTTGTGCCTGACGCTGTATATGGGGGAGCGCGCTGCCGCTGTGACTCAGTACGGCGCGGTCAAGGGGATGGCCATGCCCCTGATTTTTTTCCCGTTCTCGGTGCTGGCGGCCCTGTCCGGCTTGCTCATGCCGGAAATCGCCCGGGCCGGAGCCCGGCGGGACAAGGCAGCTCAGGCCCGGCTCATCCATACGGCTATGGCACTGACGGGGCTGTTCTCGGTGCTGGCAGGGGCGGGACTGGTGCTGTTCGGGGAACCCCTGGCCATGCTGCTGTATCATGAGGAATCGGTGGGGCAGTATATGCGGGTGCTGGGATTCATCGCTCCGTTCATGTACCTGGAAAGCATGGTGGATGGTATCCTGAAAGGTATGGGGGAGCAGATGGCTACCTTCCGGTATTCTATTCTGGACTCGGCGTTGCGCATCCTGACCATGTCGGTGCTGATTCCCCGGTACGGTATGGCCGGTTTCCTGGCGGTCATGGCGGCCTCCAACCTGCTGACCTGCATGCTGAATCTGCACCGCATGCTCCATTGCGCCGACATGAAGCCGGACTGGGCAGCCTGGTTCATACTGCCGGCGGCGGTGGCGGGCATCGGACTGACGCCGGTATTGTGGCTGCGCCGGTTTTTGCCGGACACTGCCTGGAGCCTGGGCGCCGAGATGACGGTGTTTGCCCTGGGGGCGGGGATTCCTTTGCTGTTGGCCTGGCACAAAAATAAAGCCGCCATGGTGCGGCTGGGCACCGGGCGGCCAGAATCCTGATGTTGCTTACTCTTTTTCGGTGGTCTTTGCCGGGGCGTCGTCAGCCTCTTCCGCTTCGTCCTCTTCGGGAACTTCCTCCGGGAACACATCCCAGAAGTCGGTGCGGCCGTAAATTTCGGTCAGATGGCGGAGTTTCTTGGCCAGCTCATGGGTAAAAACGCCGGGGCGGGCCCGCCAGCTCCAGTTGCCGCTGGGAACGGAAGGGGTATTCATCCGGGCTTCGCACCCCAGGCCCAGAATATCCTGGGCCTGTACGATGGCCAGGTCTGCCACGCTGGACCAGATGCCCCGCAGCATGCCCCAGTTATAGCCTTCGGATTCGTTCAGCTGCAGGTAATCCACTGCCCGGGCGCGGGCGTATTCGTTGGTGTTGGCAAACCAGCCGTTGGCCGGCTCATTGTCGTGGGTGCCGGTGTAAGCCACGCAGGTGCGGGGATAGCTGTGGGGCAGATACCCGCCGCCGTCCCGGCTGTCAAAGGCAAATTCCAGCACCTTCATGCCGGGATAGCCGGTGGCTTCCAGCAGTTCGTACACATCCGGGGTCAGATAACCCAGATCTTCAGCGATGATCTCCCGACGGCCCAGCTCCCGCTCAATGGTGCGGAACAGGTCGATGCCCGGACCGGTGCGCCAGCGTCCGCCGACGGCAGTGTCGTCGCCGTAGGGAATGGCATAATACCCGGCAAATCCGCGGAAGTGGTCAATGCGCACCACATCGTAAATGTCGCAGGTATGGCGGATGCGGCGTACCCACCAGGAGTAGCCGTTTTTCTTCATCTCGTCCCAGTCGTACAGCGGGTTGCCCCACAGCTGACCGGTGGCCGAAAAAGCATCCGGCGGACAGCCGGCCACCTCGGTGGGCAGCAGGTCCTCATCCAGTTGGAATTCTTCCGGGCTGGCCCACACATCCACGCTGTCGGCGGCCACATAAATGGGCAGATCCCCGATAATCTGTACGCCCTTCTCGTTGGCGTAAGTCTTCAGGGCCGCCCACTGCTTGAAGAACAGGTACTGGACCGCCTGCCAGAAGCCAATCTCATCGGCGCAGGTGCGGCGGGCCTCTTCCAGAGCAGCAGGTTCACGCCGCACCAGTTCCGGCTCCCAGTCGTGCCAGGCGGCGCCCTTGTGAGCGCCTTTCAGGGCCATGAACAGGGCATAGTCCGGCAGCCAGAAATCATTTTTCCGGCAAAAATCCAGATAGTCGGCCGTGGGGGAGGCCAGCAGTCGGGCGCAGGCCTTGTGCAGCACCGGATACCGGTTGGTATAGATGGCGGCGTAGTCCACCTGGTCAGGGCTGCCGCCCCAGTCGATGTCCTTGTATTCCTCGGGCTTCAGCAGGCCGTCTTTGGCCAGCAGGTCCAGATCAATGAAATAGGGATTCCCTGCAAAAGTCGAAAAAGACTGGTAAGGGCTGTCACCGTAGCTGGTGGGGCATACCGGCAAAATCTGCCAGTATTTCTGCCCGGCCAGAGCCAGAAAATCCACAAATTTGCGGGCTTCGCGCCCCATAGTGCCGATGCCGCTGTTGGAAGGCAGGCTGGAAATATGTAAAAGAATACCACTGGAACGAGTCAATCTGATTCCGCCTTTCTTGAGTTCTGTTTCCCATCATACACACAAAAAAAGCAAAAAACAAGCGCGGGTCCCCCTGCACAGGACAGCTTCGGCAAAGCGCACCAAAACGCAGCCGAAACTTTGTGCAAAAACGGGGGCAACCCGCGCGATTTATCTCTTGACTTTTTACAAGGTCTGGCCGCTGACCAGACCGTTCCACAGGCGATAGTAGATGCCCTTCATGGCCAGCAGCTGATCGTGGGTGCCTTCCTCCTCGATGCCGTCCTTGCCCAGTACCAGGATGCGGTCGGCATTCTTGATGGTGGTCAGGCGGTGGGCAATGGTCAGAGTGGTGCGCCCCTTGGCCAGGGCGTCCAGACTCTGGCCCACCAGAATCTCGCTCTCGTTGTCCAGGGCGCTGGTGGCTTCGTCCAGCAGCAGGATGGGCGGGTTCTTCAAAAAGACCCGGGCGATGGAGATGCGCTGCTTCTGCCCGCCGCTGAGTTTGACGCCGCGCTCGCCCACATAGGTATCGTAGCCGTTCTTCAGTTCCCGTACAAAGCCGTCGGCACCGGCCAGACGGGCGGCCTGCTCGATCTCCTCACGGGTAGCGCCGGGCTTGCCGTAAGCAATGTTTTCCGCCACCGTGCCGCTGAACAGATACACATCCTGCTGCACCACGCCGATGGCTTCCCGTAGGCTGTGCAGGGTGACCTGGCGGATGTCCTGTCCGTCAATGAGGATGCGGCCGCCGGTCACATCATAGAAGCGGGGGATCAGGTTGCACAGGGTGGTCTTGCCGCCGCCGGAAGGGCCGACCAGGGCCAGGTTTTCGCCCGGGCGTATGCGCAGGTTCACATGGCGCAGTACCTTGTTGTGGTCGTCGGGATACTCAAAACTCACGTCCTGGAACTCGATGCCGCCCTTGTCCACCTGCAGGGGCTTGGCGTTGGGGGCAGCCTCGATCTCCACCGGGGTGTCCATGATCTCAAAGAAACGTTCGATGCCGGTCACGCCCCGCTGGAACTGCTCGGCAAACTCCACAATGCGGCGGATGGTGGCAATCAGGGTGGATACATACAGTACATAAGCCACCAGGTCGCCGGCACTGGTCTTATCATACACCAGGAACAGGCCGCCGGCCACGATGACCACCAGATACATCAGACCGTCGAACAGGCGGGTGGAAGTGTTGAAGGCGGCCATGGCGTGGTAGGTCTTTTTCTTGATGGTCTGGAACGCCTGATTGCCCACCTCGAACTTGTCCTTTTCCTGTTCTTCGGCGGCAAAGGCTTTGACCACCCGCTGGCCAAGCAGGCTGTCCTCAATGGAAGCGTTCAGCTCACCGATCTGGAACCGCTGTTTGCGGAAGGCTGCCCGCAGCCGCAGATTCAGCCGCACGCTGACCACCATCATCAGCGGCACACAGACAAAGACAATGAGGGTCAGGGGCACGCTGGCTCCGCACAGGATCACAAAGGAGGCCACGATCTTGATGGCGGCAATAAAGAATTCCTCGGGGCAGTGGTGGGCAAACTCGGTCACATCAAACAGGTCGTTGGTGATGCGGCCCATGATCTGGCCAACCTTGGTGTTGTTGTAGTAGGTGTGGCTCAGCCGCTGCAGATGGGCGAAGGCATCCCGGCGCATATCGGTCTCGATGTACACGCCCATGATGTGGCCGGTGCCGGACATGTAATAGCTGGCGGCGCCGTCAATGATGCGCAGTACCAGGTACAGCCCGGCCAGCTTGCCCACCGTGGCCACGGTCAGCACCACCGACGGGTCGGTGGCGGCATTGGTCAGGTACCGCATGATGGCCGGCAGCACAATGTCACATAACGTGGTCAGTGCTGCGCAGAACAAATCAAACAGAAGAATGCCCTTGTACCGCATCAGATAGGGCAAAAAGCGGGAAATGCGGCCCGAGTTTTTGGTTTTCTGGTCCATATACAATGATTCCTTCCTTTTTTGACAGAAAAGCCTTCCCCCTGGCAGGCAGGGGGAAGGGCGAACGCTGTTTTTCAGACTGTGGGGTTATTCTGCGGGGACTTCAGCAGGCAGAGATTCTGTCTGTGGCTCCTCCGTGGCGGTTTCCGGACTGGGGTCCGGTGCGACGGGATCAGTGGTTTCAGTGGGGGGCGGGGATTCGATTTCGCCGCCTTCGGGATTATCCGTGGACAGAGGGGGTTCGGTCGCGCCGCCGTCAGGAGTATCCGTAGGGAGTGTTGTTTCTCCGCTGCCTTCGCCCGTTCCTTCACCACCACCTTCACCCGGATCGGGATTGGGCTGGCTGGTCTCGGGGGGAGGTGTGGTCTCGCCGCCTTCATTTCCGCCGGGATCGGTGGGCGGCGTAGAAGGTGGGGGAGAGGGCGGTGCGGAAGGAACGACCTCCAGCGCCGCGATTTCCTCGGTGTATTGTTTGCCGCACACCGTGCAGGTGTAGGTGCGCACACCTGCCACACCGGGCTGCGGTTCCTGGGTTACATTGCCGCCGTCATACTTATGGCCCAGGGCGTCCAGCTCCCGTTCCTGTACTTCTCCGCAGATGCTGCAGGCTTCTTTCACATAGCCCTTTTCCTCACAGGTGGGCTCCTTGCGGCTTCCTTCCACTTCCACATAGTTGTGTTCGTGGGCGGCCGGTTCAAAGTGGGCAGTCACAACCACACCGCCAGCATCGGCGTTGGAAGGCACAGTGAAGGTGAGGGAACTGCCGGACCCGGCGGACCCGATGGACGCCGACCAGTAGGCAAACTTCCAGCCCTCCTTGGGCACCGCGGTCACGGTGGAGCAGGTGCCGCCTTTTTTGACCATCTGGCTGGTGGAGCCGCTGATGGAACCGCCTTCAGTACTCACAAATTCCACCGGAACCTTGGCGCCCCGTACAGCGATGGGGTCGGAGGTGATCAGGCCCAACGGCACGCCGTCCGGCTCGGGGATGGTCCCCAAAGGCTGGGGCCGCTGGTCCGGGGTCTGGCTGGCATGGGTGCGAACATAGTTGAAGTAGGCGGTCACCGCCACCTTGGAAAGATGGACGCCGTCCGAAAGGGTGTAATCCTTCTTGGCCCAGCCGGTGGTCTCATCCCGCAGTACTTCGGTGGAATTGAGGAAGCGGTATCCTTCCTCCTCGCACATCTGCACCAGGGCTGCATTGTAGGCATCTACCTGGACCATATCCAGCCGGGTGTTCTCCCGCTGCTGATCCAGCGGCGGAATGGCGCTTACGATGATCTCCGCATAGGGCCAGGCCTTTTCTATAGCCTGCAAGCCTTCCCGGTATGTTTTGATGAAGCTGGTGGCGTCGGTGGAGGTACCTCCCAGGTTGTTGGTGCCAAAACCGATGATGATGCGCCGGGGCTTGAGCTTGGCCACCGCATCAGGAATGGTGTACATCTGGCTGTCGCCCTTGAATTGCTCACATTTCAGGGTGGTGATGGCGCCCACGCCCATGCTCACCACGCCGATGTTGTTTTTCAGGGATGTGAAGGCATTGCCGGTTTCGTCGGCGTACATCATGTACCGTGCCGTGTTGGAATCTCCGATAAACAGTGTCTCGTCCACATAGGAACGCCCGGCATCCTCCGTGGCAGCCAGTACCGTGCCGTCGGCCACAGCGGCCGGGTCCGGTGTTTGCAGGGTCTGTGCCACAGGGGCGGCGGTCACAGCGGTTTCGGCCGTTTCGGGACTGGCCATACCGGCCTCCTGCCCGGCGCAGCCGGCCATCAGGCAGAGGGCCAGGCTGGCAGCCAGCACTTTACAAAGGGAAGACTTCATGACGCATCTCCTCTCCGGGTTGGCAGATTTTATGGAATGCCTCCATTTTACACCTGCCGACGCAGCGCTGTAAACAGCAAAAACGCGAAAACTGCGGCCAAACGGTATGTTTCCGGCAAAGATTTACAATTCCGAACGAATATCTCTGTGAAAATGCAACAAAAAAGCTGTCTGCTTTTACCGCAGACAGCCCAAAGGCAGGCGATCAGACCCGCTGCTGTACAAAACGGATGAAGGTGTCGCGCTCCCGCTCGGTCACGGCATTGATGATATACATCTGGTTGCCCATGTCCAGCGCCAGAGCATCGGGCAGGCGGTCGCACATCTTCATGCGGGAACCGTACCGCAGCATGATCTGCTCGTGGCTGTGCAGATACCGCACGCCGTCCCGGCGCCCTGCATATACGCAATAATAGTGGGGACCGTTCAGGTCCAGGTTGCGCACTTCATCAAAGCAGACCATATCGGCCCAGATCTGGTAGCAGTCCACACTGTTGGCAAAGTTGATCATATCCGGGGTATACCCGCCGGCGGGGCGCATGTTCACTTCCAGCGCCACATAATCGCCCTTTTTGCCCAGTCCTTCCTTGTCCTCGTTGAGGCGGAAAAATTCGCAGTGGAAAAAGCGGCTCTTGGCACCGAAAGCCTTGATGGTCGCAAACCCCGCCTTGCGCAGGGCTTCCGGCACCCGCTTCTGTGTCCAGTAAGCCAGGTCGCCCTGGGTGTTCACAATATCCATGATAGGGGTAGGGAAGTAGTTGCTGGTGTAGAACAGCGGCACGCAGCGGCTGTCGGCCACACCGTCGAAGCTGACGATGGTGCCGTTGATGAACTCTTCCATGATATACGGCACACTGGGACGGCTGGCATAAAAGTCGATAAGGTCGCCCTCATTTTCCAGTTTGTAGGTGGCTTCGGCGCCGCAGCCGTTGTCCGGCTTCACAATGACCGGATACCCCACCTGTTTGATGAACTCCCGGGCTGCGTCCAGGGTGGACACCATATGATGCCGCGCCACCGGAACCCCGGCGGCACGGTAACTTTCCTTCATTTTGCTCTTGTACTTGATGCGCTGGATGAAGTCGTTCTTGGCACCGGTGTTGATATTGAAATCGGTGCGCAGAGCGGCATCCAGTTCCAGCCAGTATTCGTTGTTGCTCTCAACCCAGTCGATTTTGCCATACTCATGGGTAAAGTATCCCATGGCGCGCACCATCTGGTCATAGTCGGCCAGGCTGTCCACCCGGTAATACTCGGTCAGGGTGGCTTTCAGTTCATCGGGGATGGAATCGTAAGGCGCATCTCCGATGCCCAGTACATTTACGCCGTTGCGCTTGAGCCGGTCACAGAAATTCCAGTACGTTTTGGGAAAATGGGGCGAGATAAACACGAAATTCATGAATTCCAATTCCTCCTCACGGGGTCATACCGCCGCGTGGCGGTACCGCACATCACACAAAACGATTGGCCTTGGGGTCATATTCAAACCCGACTTCCCGCAGCGTCTGGCACAGTACGGTACGATCGACGTTTTCTTCCGCGCAGAAATCGTCCAGGTCGATACCGCGGTCACGCAGCTGGGTGTTGACATAACTGAACAGGATCACAGGGTCACGGGGGAGCATGCGAAACAACCTCGCTTTCAAAATTTTTCATGCGCAAAAAGGCGCATATAGAAGAAAAAGCCGGTCACAAACCGTGACCGGCATTTTTTCCATCCAAATCAGACCGCGCGGGTGACCTTACCCGAGCGCAGGCAGCGGGTGCAGGCGTAGATATACTTCGGGGACCCATCCACGACAGCTTTTACGCGCTTCACGTTGGGGCTCCAGGTACGATTGCTCCGACGGTGGGAGTGGGATACCTTGATGCCGAACGCAACACCCTTGCCACAGCATGCACATTTGGCCATAGCTTGCACCTCCTTTAACATAGCTGTATTATCATAGCAAATCCTGCGGCAAAATGCAAGGGGTTTTTCAAAATATTGTAAAAATAATGCCCGGAAAGCCGCCTTTTCCGCAGGGCATATCCCCCAAAATGCAGGCCCACCCTTGTACTGGTGGACCGGATACAGTATAATATCAAGGATAAACCTGTGTCAATCAAGTGAGGAAAATATTTATGCACGGCCTGTTGGGTATTGATGTCCTTTATTATTATGTAGTTCGTGCGCTGGCCGTGCTCATTATCATTCCGTTTCATGAGGCCGCCCACGCACTGGTCAGCTGGCTGCTGGGAGACCCTACGGCCAAGAACACCGGACGCCTGTCAATGAATCCGCTGCGTCACTTCGACCCGCTGGGCACCCTGTGCATGCTGGTGGGCGGCGTTGGCTGGGCGCGCCCGGTGGGCATCGACCCCCGGCGGTTCCGCAACCCCAAGGTGGGTATGGCGGTGTCGGCGGCGGCAGGGCCGGCGGCCAATTTCCTGCTGGGATTTGTGTGTACCATCTTATATAAAGTGGTCTGGTATGCCAGTGTGGGACAGGCCCCGCAGCTGGTGATGGATTTTTTGTGGTATATGATTACCATGAACATCAGCCTGGGCGTATTCAATCTGATTCCGGTGCCGCCTTTTGACGGCAGCCGCATCGCTCTGTTGTTTTTGCCGCGCAGTCTGTATTTCCGGGTCATGCGGTACGAGCGCTACATTATGGCGGCTGTGCTGATCCTGGTATTGCTGGGCGTGCTGAACACACCGCTGAACTTTTTTGTCAATGCCGTATACAGGGCATTTTTCGGCGCCACCCGGTTTGTGGAAGCCGCGTTTGGATTGTTGTAAGGGGAATCGCA
Source organism: Oscillospiraceae bacterium (assembly GCA_019413245.1). Classification (GTDB taxonomy): domain Bacteria; phylum Bacillota; class Clostridia; order Oscillospirales; family Ruminococcaceae; genus Gemmiger. Next base: position 4,461 of record DXNX01000022.1, on the reverse strand, counting down.
TCTTTCATGGAAACCTTGACCTTTCATATTGAAGATTTTGAAGGCCCGCTGGATTTGCTGCTGCATCTGGTTGGCAAGAATAAAATGAACCTCTATGATATCAATATCATGGAGCTGATCGAACAGTACACCGCCGCCATTGCCACCATGCAGCAGGACCGCATGGAAGTTTCCAGTGAGTTCATTGATATGGCGGCCCACCTGGTGCAGATGAAAAGTGCACTGCTCCTGCCGCGCAGCCCGGAAGCCGAACGCATGAAGGCCGAACTGACCGGACGCCTCATCGAGTACAGCGTCTGCAAGCAGGTGGCGGCGGCCCTGGGCAACCGGGCGCGGGATCTGTACACGGCCGTGCGTGCGCCCATGCCGCTGGAAGGTCCGGCGGAATACTCCCGGGCGCAGGACCCGGACAAGCTGGTGCAGGCCTGGTTCAATCTGATGGGCCGCAGCCTGCGCCGCAAAAAGCCCCAGCAGGAACGCTTCGAACCCCTGGTCACGGCGCCGTTTGTTTCGGTGGCCAGCCGGGTGGCCCATGTGCTGCGGGGTATGCTGAAAGGCAGTCTGCACAAGATGGGGCAGCTGTTCAGCACCCAGGAAAGCCGCAGCACCAATGTGGCCACGTTTCTGGCCCTGCTGGAACTGATCCGTGCCGGCCGCATCAAGGTGGATGACGCCGGCGATCTGCAGATGGACCGCACCCGCCGTCCGCGGCAGAGAAAACCCAAAGAAGGGGAGGCAACCGCCCATGAATGAACGTCAGAAACTCGGTGCCATGGAGGCCATGCTCTTTGCCAACGGCGAACCGGTGGAAGCCGCCCGTCTGGCGGAGGCCATGCGCATTGATACCGCCCAGGCCCAGGACCTGCTGAAACAACTGCAGGCAGATTATGATGAACGGGAAAGCGGCATGGTACTGCTGCACTTTGACGGCGACCGCTGGCAGCTTTCCACCCGGCCTTATTACGGGGAAGTGGTCAAGCGGATTCTGGATACCCGCCGCAATGCGCCGTTGTCTCCGGCTGCCCTGGAAGTGCTGGCCGTCATTGCCTACAACCAGCCGGTATCCCGCAGTTTCATCGAGCAGGTGCGCGGGGTGGATTCCTCTTCTACCGTCACAAAACTGCTGGAACGCGGCCTGATCGAGGAAGCAGGCCGTCTGGATCTGCCCGGCAAGCCGGTGGCATTCCGCGTCACCGATACTTTCCTGCGGGTGTTTGGTCTGGGAAGCCTGGCCGACCTGCCGCCGCTGCATGAGGATGACCCTCAGGCAAATCCCGGTGAAAACGAACCCCAGCAGATGGAAATGGAGACCCTGGTATGACCGTTCTTTTGGGGGCGCTGGTTCTGGTCGGCCGTATTGTGCTGGTCCTGCTGCTGGTGGTTCTGCTTGCCGTTGTGCTTCTGTTGCTGGCACCGGTGGGGCTGGCCATCCGCTGGACGCCTTCGTCCGGCGTTACGGTAGGGGCCTACGCAGGACCGTTGCACCATACTTTGTATCCGCGGCAGCACCGGAAAAAGCGCCGCCGCAAAGAAAAACCGAACAAACGGCAACCTGCACAAGAAACGGCCGAAAAGCCGGCGGCTCCGGCCCCTGCGGCGGCTGAAAAAGCGCCCGCCGAGCAGGCGGCTCCGGCGGCAAAAACACCGGAAGACACATCACCTCCACCTGCGGCAGAACCCGAAACAGAACCGCCCCTGCCGCCCATGGAAAGGAAACCGGAAGAACTGACCCCCGGTGAGCAGGACGCCCTGCTGGGGGCAGCCCGGATCTTCTTCGGTACACTGGCACCGCACCGGCAGCGCCTTCTGAAGGGGGTACAGGTGCGAAAACTGCGCGTGTACTGGAGCGTGACAGGGGAGGATGCCGCCGATACGGCCGTGTCCTACGGCCGCTGGATCGCCGTCAGCAACAACCTGCTGGCGCTGGCACGGCAGTATCTGACCATCCGGGCCGAATCCCTTCGGCTGGAACCGGATTTTACCGGACAGATGGCCGGAAAACGGATTTTTTCTTGCCAAATCCTCACCCGGCCGTATATAATATTGTTGATCCTGTTTGACCTGATGCGTCGGGATGAACAGGGGCAGAATGCTTTGGACAAAATCATGGACAAGCTCGGCACGCTGGCCTGAGGGCGGCGCGCATGGAATATAGGAGGTACTTTACTATGGCAGAACATCCGCTGCAGGGGATGATGGGCATTACGATGGACAAGGTCCGGGATATGGTCGATTCTTCCACCATCATCGGGGACCCCATCAAGGTGGACGAACAGACCACCATCATCCCGGTCTCCCGCGTGACTTTCGGTTTCGCGTCCGGCGGCTCGGACGTGGGCGCCAATGCCAGCAAGCAGATGTTCGGCGGCGGTTCCGGCGCGGGCGTGTCCATCACGCCGGTGGCATTTCTCGTCATCAGCCCGTCCGGTGTGCGTACCGTGCAGCTGATGGAACATGCAACCACCATCGACAACGCCATTGCCGCGCTGCCCGAACTGGTGGACAAGCTGGCCGCCATGCTCGGCAAGAGCAAACCCAGCAAGGAAACCGCGACCGAGGCTGCCAAGGAGGCATTCGCCCAGGCCGACGAGAACCAGAACTGACCCGTGCCCGGCCGCACTGCGCCGGGGCCGCGGCAGGTATACAAAACACACGGCGCAAGGCGGCTTCGGGCCACTTTGCGCCTTTTTGAAAGGAATTTTTTATTATGGCAGAACAACGTATTCAGAAAGTCCTCTCCGACCAGGGCATCTGCTCCCGCCGTGCGGCTGAGCGCATGATCGATGAAGGCCGCGTCAAGGTCAACGGCCATCCGGTCACGCTGGGTGACAAGATGGACCCCGACTATGACAAGGTCTCCATCGACGGCAAGACCGTGCGCATCGTGCGCAAGCGCAAGTATATCTATATCATGCTGCACAAGCCCCGCGGCTTCATCACCACCGCGTCGGACGAACTGGGCCGCAAGACGGTCATGGACCTGGTCAAGGGCGTGGGCCGCCGCGTGTATCCCATCGGCCGGCTGGACAAGGACAGCGAAGGCTTGCTGCTCATGACCGACGACGGCGCTTTTGCCAACCTGCTGACCCATCCTTCCGGCGGGGTGGGCAAGCTGTACCGGGTGACCGTGCGCCCCCGTGCCACCGAGGAGCAGATCGTCAAGATGTCCAGCGGCGTGGTGCTGGACGACGGCGTCAAGACGGCCCCGGCGGTGATCCATGTGGTCACCGACGAGCCCAACCGCACCGTACTGGAGATCACCCTGCACGAGGGCCGCAACCGCCAGATCCGCCGCATGTGTGAAAGCGTGGGCCTGGAGGTCATCCGCCTGAAGCGCAGCGCCGAAGGTCCGGTCAAGCTGGGCATGCTGGCCCCCGGCGAATGGCGGGAACTCAAACGTTCCGAAGTTACGGCCCTGCGCAACGCCGCCACCCGGTCCGGTGGAAACAAAAAACAGGACCGAAATGGGGAAAAACGGTAAAAAAATCCGAAAAAAACCTCGCAATTTGAACAAAATCCACTTGTCCCACTCAAAATAAAGTAGTATAATCATTGCATATGGCATTGTGAAAACCATACTGCTAGCGATACAGGAGGTCACTAAATGGCTGCAAAGAAACCTGGCAAGGCAGAGATCCTTGCTGCATTTTTTGATGATGGGAATTATACCGCGCTGTTTTCCGACGGCCCGGTCAGCGCCGCATATGGTTGTGCGGGCGGCCAGAGCGTGTACGCCGTGATTCAGGACGGGCGTCCCGTCGATGTGGAAGACATCGAAAAGAACATCCGTGTGCTGAACATGGCCGCCGAGACCGGCGCTCCGGTCGTCACTTTCTACAACTCCAACGGTGCTTGCCTGGAAAGTGGACTGGCTCTGCTCAACGCAAACTCCCGCCTGATGGCACAGATCGCCCGCGTATCCGGCGTTGTGCCGCAGGTGGCGGTCATCACCGGCACCTGCGCCGGCTCTTCTGCCGTGCAGGCCGCTGCCGCCGACCTGTGCGTCATGAGCAAGGACGCCGAGCTGTTCCTGAACGCGCCGTTTACCAGCGATGACAAGGTGGCAATTGCCGGCACTGCCGAGTTCGCCGCCCGCGCCGGTGTGGCTGCCGTCCTGGCGGACGACGACCTGCAGGCCGCCGCCAAGGCCGCATCCATCGTGGCATTGCTGCCCTCCAACAACCTGGCTGGCCCCGCGGTCTTTGATTTCGCCGCACCTGCCAAGACACTGGACCTCAACAAGTACGAACCCGCTGCCGCAGCCGCCGCTCTGGCTGACGAAGGCAGCCTGGTGGAGCTCTATGCCGGGTACGGCAAGGCCGTTTACACCGCGCTGGGCACCGTCGGCGGCGCTGCCGTCGGCATCGTGGCTACCGCCAAGAGTGCCATCAACCACCACTGCACCGCCAAGGCGGCCCGTTTTATCCGCACCTGCGACTGCTTCAATGTGCCACTGCTGTC
>DXNX01000219.1 GCA_019413245.1 Oscillospiraceae bacterium | reverse complement strand
CTCAAACCACCGGGCAACGGGAGGTGATGCTGTGAGCCGAGAACTGACCCGGACAGAAAAAACGGCAATCCGCAGGCTGGTATCAAAATGGTGTGCCAACTATGACCGGGACTGCGGCTGCCTGCCGCTGGATTGCGAGTGCTATATGTTTGGAAAATGCTGGACGGGGGCTTATTGCCGCTACTTCCGCGAGGCAGTTCTGCCCCTTGATCCGGCGCTGGAGGCTGCGCTGCTGGCAGAAGGGCCAAGGCCGAATTTCAAGGCTTGCCCGGTATGCGGCAGAGCCGTGGCTCCTGATGGACGGCAAACCTATTGTTCGGCGGCCTGTGCAAAGGCGGCACACCGCAGACAGCAGCGGGAATATATGCGAAAAAAGCGGGGCTGATGTGTTGACAATTAGGACACCCCAAACCCGCCTGTGACAAGGCTTTTTAAGGCCCTTTTCTGCGGGAGGCGTATGTTTCTACGTCCGCCCCTGTTTCCGTGAGATGCTGTCAACATTTTAGCTGCCGGAGCTTTGGGACAATTTGTCCCAAAGTTCCGGCTTTTGTGGAAGGAGGTACTATGCCGAAATATTATCCGATCAATGAAGAAGCCGCAAAGCGGGCAAAAGATATGAACAGCTTTTCTGACTATCAGCCGGGCTCCGCTACGGCGGGCTACCGGGCAATGGTCGATGAAGCGTATGCAGCGGCGGAACGCCAGAAAGCCCGTGTCGATCCCATGTACCACGATAAGATTGACGCTCTGGTGGATCGCTATGCCCGGAAACTTGCGGAAAATCTGAATGAACGCAATGTGATTGATGCCCGGGTGCCCTCTATTCTGATCTCCGGGGGCGGTAACTTCCCTGTGGCAAAAAAGCACAAGCAGAACGCCGCCCGGGATCGCAACTATGGAGAGTATGCGGAGATTTCAAAGCTGCTTGATAAAATCCGCTCTGTTGGTATGGGTGGGATCAGCGCAGACGATGATCTTGCCGTGGAAAAACTGACAAAAAAGCTGGAGGGGCTGGAGTCCCTGCAGGCCACCATGAAGGCGGTCAATGCGTATTTTCGGAAACACAAAACGCTGGACGGCTGCCCGGAGCTTACGCCGGAGCAGGCAGAAAAGCTCAAAGCAGATATGGCGCAGTCATGGCACTTGGACAAAAGCAAGCCATACCCCGCCTATCTGCTTTCCAACAACAACGCCAACATCCGCCGTGTACGCCAGCGCATTGAGGAACTGAGCAGCCGCTCCGAGTTTGCTGGCTGGACATTCCCCGGAGGCGAGGCAAAAATCAACGAGGCTGAAAACCGTTTGCAGCTTATTTTCGAGGAAAAGCCCGATGCCGATCAGCGGCAGGAACTGAAAAGCAACGGTTTTAAGTGGGCTCCCAGCCAAGGGGCATGGCAGCGGCAGCTTAACCAGAACGCCATCCGTGCTGCGGCCCGGATAGACTTTCTGCGACCCGAGGACGGTACAAGCCCCTATCAGCTCCAGCCGTTTGTGAAAAGAGAAAACAAAGAAATGTCTCGATGATGGGAGGTGTACTATGGACAAAAATCAAGGCTATGCTATTTTGAAGGCGGTCATGCTGGAAAATGGGCGGGGATTTGCATTGGGCGAACATCCCACCGCGCCATCCCGCTATGTCACATGGGCCTGCTATGATGACAAGGACGGCCAGCGGCAGTACGAATGGGGTCACTATGGAAATGACCGTGCCGCGATGGAACAGGATTTTGCAGACCGGGTGCAGGACTATCAGCGTATTTATAACGTGGGGATCAGGCAGACCGAGGCTCCCGGCCTTTACAAGTATTATTCGACCCAGCGGCCTGTGGACATCGGGACATTCCCGAAGCCGCCCTATAACAAGCCGGATGAAATTTTCAATTACGATCAGCGCATCCCGGTGGAAAATGGCTCGTTCTTGGCTTGGGGCTATCTTACCTATACCCGTCCGTTGACGGAAAAGCAGGCATCCGACTATGAGCTGCGTCCTGCGCCTGATAATCCCGACAGGCCCCGTCCGATTGCCGAGCAGATGAAAAACGCGGCAAAGTTGGCGGAGGCAGATCGCGGCTCGGAGGCTCCGGCTCCCCAGCGCAGGCAGCCTGACCGTGGCGATAGATAAGGAGGTGCGTATATGGAAAAGAAACGTGAACAGGAATTGTCTGTACTGGAGGTGCTGCGCCTGCACCGTGAATTTCATTTGCCGCGCCCTGTTGCGGTAGACGAACAGGAAAAGCCGCTGGATAAGGTAAAGGAGCCGCCCCGCGCCTGCCGCAGCCGGGATCGTGAGGAGCGATGACAAAGAAACGCCGCCGTCCGATCCATCTTCATGTGATGGTGTCGGAGGAGGAGCAGGCCCTGATTCAAGAACGTATGGCGGAGGCTGGCATCCGTAACATGGGAGCCTATATGCGGAAAATGGCCCTGAGTGGGTATGTGCTTCATGTTGACCTTTCGCCTGTTCGTGAGCTGGTTTCGCTCCAGCGGCGATGCTCCAACAATCTGAACCAAGTGGCAATTCAAGCCAACACCTACGGCGCGATTTATCCCGAAGAACTCGCGGCCTTGCAGCGGGACTATGCCGCTTTGTGGGGGCCTCTGTCTGATCTCTTGAAACAGCTCTCCGCGCTGGTAGAGCTCTGACCCATCCGGGGAGTGGTTGATACCGCTCCCCGGCTTTTTCTACTTCGGGACAAAGTGTCCCAAAGTAAAAATACTGTTTGCCGGAAGGAGGGATTTTTACGGCGACCACCTACATCCGCCCTTATAAAACAGCGGCGGGAAAAAGTGCAATTCAAACGATGGAGGATCGTTTTACCTATGGCCTGAACCCGGAAAAGCTGGGAGCCGTATCTTCCTATCTCTGCGATCCGAACACGGCTCCCGCCGAGTTTCTTCTGGTAAAAAGTCAATACCTTGCAGAGACAGGCCGGGCCGTATCTCGCGGGGCACTGTTCTTTCAGATCCGGCAGGCGTTTCTGCCCGGGGAGGTTACGGCAGAAGAAGCAAACCGTATCGGTTATGAAACGGCGATGCGCTGGACAAAGGGAAAGCATCAATTCTTTGTCTGTACGCATACCGATAAGGCCCATATCCACAATCACATTTATTTTAATGCAACGGCCTTTGACCGCTCCCGGAAATTTCATAATTTTATTGGTTCGTCCTTTGCCCTACGGCGGCTTTCTGACCGCGTGTGCATCGAACACGAGCTGTCGGTTATCCAAAAACCGCGCCAGCACAGCAAGGGCCGCTTTCTTCACTATGGCCAGTGGATTGGGGAAAAGCCGCCCTCTGCCAAGCAGCGGGTGCGGCTGGCTGTTCTCGCCGCTTTGGAGAAAAAGCCCACGGACTTTGCCGACTTTCTTCGTCTCATGGAGGAGTCCGGCTTTGCGGTGAAACATGGGCGGGGCGGTGTCATCTCATTCCTTGCACCCGGGCAGGAAAAACCGACCCGGCTCCGGGCTTCTACACTTGGAGTTGGATTTGACCCGGAGGACATCAAGGCGGTAATTGCCGGGGAACGTCCACTCCCTGAACTACCAGAGGAGCCCACGGTTCCGCCACGGCGAGTTAATCTCATCATCGACATTCAAGAGCGTATGACCCAAGGCAAGGGCCCGGCCTATGAACGATGGGCCAAGGTCTACAACCTAAAACAAATGGCCGCCGCGCTCCAGTATTTGCA
>DXNX01000218.1 GCA_019413245.1 Oscillospiraceae bacterium | reverse complement strand
GCCCGGCGGAAGCAGCTGCCTCCGCCGGGCGGGTTTTTATTCTTTTCAGCCCTCTTCTGCGGCAGGTTGTACCGCCGGGTTCAGATGGATCATCACATGCTTGATGTCCGGGAACCGGCTTTCCATCTCGGTATGAACCCGTTCCGCCACATCGTGGGCGTCCTGCAATGTCTTGCGGCCGTCCACCTCGATTTCCAGATCCACATAGACCTTGTTGCCGAACATACGGGAATGGAGGGTATCCACGCGGACAACATCTTTCTGGGCACTGACAAAGTTGCTAAGTTCCTGCTCATATTGTTCCCCGCAGGAGGTATCCAGCATCTTGACCACGGCGTCTTTCAGGATGTCGTATGCCACCTTGACGATGAACAGGCAGATCACCACGCTGGCCACCGAGTCCAGAACCGGAAAGCCCAGCATGGCACCGCCGATACCGATAAGCGACCCGATGGAGGAAAACGCATCCGAACGGTGATGCCAGGCATCCGCCATGAACGCCGCCGAATTGATCTGCTTGGCGTAGTAGCGGGTATACCAGTACATGGCCTCTTTGGTGACGATGGACACAATGGCGGCAATCAGGGCAATGACGCCCGGCACCGCCAGCGTTTCATACTGGCCGGAGAAAATCTTTTCCAGGCCTACACGTCCCACACCGATACCGGTGCCCATCAGGACGATGCCCAAAATCAGGGACGCCACACATTCCAGGCGCTCGTGCCCGTACGGGTGTGCCGCATCGGCGGCACGGCGGGAGACCTTGACCCCGATCCAGGCGATCAGGGTAGTGAGCACATCCGAAAAAGAGTGGATGGCATCCGAGATCATGGCACCGGAATGCCCCCAGATGCCGGCCAGCAGTTTGAAGCCGGATAGGATAGCATTGCCGATGACACTGACCAGAGAAAGCCGACGGATCACGGCATTCTCATCGAGGGGTTGGCGGGCGGTTGTTCGGATTGACATAAAAGAAGCCTCCTGTTCGGGCCGCTGAAGGCGGCCGTGATGTTTTCTCTTATGTACACCTCATTGAGATACGGTTCCACCAGGGTATAGAAAAAAGCACCTGTGGAACATACAACTGTCCCACAGATGCTTGTGTTCACATCTGCTGCCGCTGGTGCGGCCCGGCCCCATGCCCCGCCAAGGGGGGTGCATCGCCTGCTCAGTTTGTACTGTTGATCTCGCATCCTTTTGGCAAGGATGTAATGCAGTGCAAAGAGTTTAGCGTTATCATATCATATTTTATGATGTCTGGCAAGCAGAAAATTCGTCTGCCTTGAAAAAGTACCGTCGTTGTAGTAAGATACAGGTAAACGGCAGCGCATGCCCGGCCGGGCGTCCGATGGTCCGGCATGTCTGTGAGAAGATCATTGCAGCCCGGCAATGGTCTTTCTTTTTTGTTCTGCGCCGTTCTTCATCAATGTTCATTAACCGGGAGGATGATGCCTGTGCACGACACTGCCTCTGTGCTGCGAAAAAGATTGTTTACTGGCACCGCTGCGGTGGTATTCTTATGGATGTTTCTTCTGAACTGCCTCACCCCGTATATCGCAGACGATTTCACCTTTGCCTATGCCTTTGACACGGGGTTGCGGCTGCAAAGCCTGCCCCAGCTGCTAAAAAGTCTGGCCTACCATTATTATGAATGGAGCGGCCGGGTGGTGGTCAAGTTCTTTGCCCAGGGGTTCACCATGTTTCCCAAGGTGCTGTTCAACCTTTGCAATGCCGCTGCTTATATCGGTCTGGCGCTGGTCATCTATCGTCTGGCCCGCGGCCGCCGCACCGGCCGGTATGACCTGGTAACGCTGGCCCTGATCCTGGCCGCCATGTGGGAGATCAGCCCGGCATTCGGGCAGACCAATCTATGGATGTGCGGGGCCTGCAACTATCTGTGGGCAAGCCTGGGTTGCCTGGCGTTCCTGCTGCCCTGGCGCTACTATCTGCAGAAACCGTTTTCCGGCAGCTGGCGATGGACCGTCGGCATGGCCCTGGCCGGATTGCTGGCCGGCTGGCTGAGCGAGAACACCAGCGCCGGTATGCTGGTCTGCCTGGTCCTGTGTCTGGCATTTCTGCTGGTTTGCCGCCGCAAAGTACCGGTCTGGATGTGGTCAGGCTTTGCGGGGTCGGTTGTTGGCTTCCTGATCCTGATCACGGCACGGGGCAATTACAATCGAGCCTCCGTATACGGCGACTATGATGCCTTCCTGACGCGGTATGCAGTGCGGTTCTTCAACTGTCTGAACATGCTGAAGGACTACGCCATGCCGCTGCTGTTCGTGTTCCTCATTTTGTTTGTGTTGTTGTGGTTCCAGTGCCGGACGGACAAAGCCGGATACCAGGCGCTGGTCTGGCCGGTCATTCTGCTGCTGGGCGGTCTGGCTGCCAACTTTGCCATGATCCTGAGCCCCGATTATTACGAGCGCTCCACCCACGGTCCCTTTACCCTGCTGACCGCTGCCTGTGCCGCCTGCGCGGTACAGCTGGGCGGTCAGACACTGCGCAAGGCCCTGACCTGCGCTGCCGCCTGTGCATGTCTTGTATGTGCTTTTCACGCAGCTGAGGCCGGCTACGACATTGCCAGTTATTATGTAATGTACCAGACCCGGGATACCCTGCTGCGCGCTGACGCCGCTGCCCTGGGCAGCGATGCCTCCAGTACCGAGCTGGTCAGCTATGCCATTGAGCCATACACCCATTGGTGTGCCGCCTACGGTCTGCCCGACATCCGGGAAGACAGCGGCGATTCCATCGGCCTGTGCCGCGCCCGCTGGTATGGTGTGGGCGGCATCACCGCCACCGAGGCCCGCACCTATCCCTTCCCCGGGCACATGAACGATGCCTATGCCGCCGGCGAAGCCGCCGCAGAAGAATCTGCCAATTAAAGACAAATGCCCCCGGAAACCGCGTGAAGACGGTTCCGGGGGCGTTTTTTATTGTTGATCGAGCAAACCGCGATTATTCCTGTCGCTCCGGAACAGTTCCTTCTGTTCCGGGCGCAGTTTCTGGCAGTACTGGGTACACAGTTTGTCGGTGCACTGGGAGCATTGCAGAGCCGCGTTGGAGTGGTCCCAGAAGCGTTCCGGATACATCATCACACACAGTTCCCACACGAGCCAGGCTGCAATGGAGAGAAGCACCAGCGAGACTGCAAAGAATCCACCCATGAAAATCAGCGGAGAGAACATCATCAGATGGTCCCAGTTAAAGATGCGGCAGGTGGTGCAGCAGCGGTTTTTCATGATCAGCCGGAAGGGACACCAGATCAGAACGCAAATCAGGTCACACACATAAAAGAACACCGAGATCATGAACAGCAGGACTTTATCGATCACACCGGCGGAATACAGCACGCCGATAACCGCAATGAGCACGCACCAGAGCAAAAACACCTTGTAGGCAGCTTTGGTGGTGGAGGCGATGTAATTCTTCAGGGCTTCATAGTTGATTTTTTCCCGGATGGGGCGGAATCGATTGGCAAACAGTTTCTGAGAGCCCAGCGGCACCTTGTTCTTGATGGGAAAAATCTGCAGGACCATATCCATGACCCAGACGAGCCACAAAAGATGCAACGGCGAGAAGCTCTTGAAGAAGTTCCATCCGTCCAGAATAGAGAAAGTCTGCCGATGAAAGAGGCACAGACCTATGCAGATAGCAAAAATCATACATCGCCCGATCAATCGCGCCACATAAATCTTTCTTGTCC
>DXNX01000217.1 GCA_019413245.1 Oscillospiraceae bacterium | reverse complement strand
CTTCCGGTGTGGGCGCGGGCTTTTCCGGAAAGCGCACGGTGCAGCCGGAGATGTTCACCGTGGCAGGGGGCTCGGCACCGTACCACAGGCTGCCCACATAGCGGGTCTCTTCCCGCAGTTCCGTCTTGGCCACGCCGTTGTACAGTTCACCCAGAAAATGGCAATTTTCCAGGGTGGGCGGATTTTTGCCGCCGTTGTCCAGATAGGTACCGCCGAAAGCACCCACATAGATGCGGCCGTCGTCGCCCTATTCCGGGTCGGTGGTCTGCCAGACCACGACATTTTCCACGGTGCAATCCCGGATGGTGTTGCTGTAGTGCAGCAGGCCGTTCACACCGCCGATGCCGTTATAAGCACCGCTCACCGTAATGTCTTTTACGGTGCAGCCGGAGGTGACGCAGTTGCCTTCCCCCATAAAGCCCACGATGCCGCCGGCATAACCGCCGGTAATGGAGACGGCGGAGGTGGAAGCACCGTCGCCCTGTACCGAACAGCCGGTGATGCTGGTGTATCCCTTGCCCATGATGCCGCCCACATACCACCAGCCGCGGACGTTCACCCGGCCGGTCACATGGACGTTGGAGACAGCGGCTTCGGCAACGCCGGAACCGCCCAGCACCGCCGCTACATTCAGGCAGCCGGACACATCGGCGTTCTGGATGGTGAAATTCTGGAGCCTGGCGGAGCCGTTGGCACAGGCGCCGAACAGACCCACCTGGTTGTTGGCGCCCACATTGTCCAGGCCCCGGGTGATCTTCAGATTGGAAATGGTGTGCCCCTGTCCGTCAAAGGTACCGGCAAAGGTCTTGCCGGTGTCCGTGCCGCCGATGGGGGTCCACTCCTGACCGTTCAAGTCGAGGGAATCTTCCAGCAGAATCGTCTTTTTGGAAAAGTTGTTCCCCTCGTTCACCAGCTTGGCCAGGCCGGCCAGCTGGGCCGCCGTGCGGATGGTGTAGGAGGCCGCGTCCGGCTGTCCGGTGTACCAGTCGGTATCCGCCGATACGCCGTCCCAGGGCTGGTTTTCCGCCAGCGCCTGGACCGGGGCTTCCTCCGTCAGGGACAGGGGAGCCGCCTCCGCCTGGGGCTCCCGGGCCTGTTCCGGTGTTGCCTGCCCGGCGGGAACACGGTCCGGGGCCGGTTCCGCCACCAGCTCGGCCGCCTGTTCCGGCTCCGCCGTTTCCGGTACCGTCTGGGTTTCCGCAGTTTCGGCGGTAGCGACCGCAGCCTCGCTCTGCACAGTGGGATCACTGGTTTCGGCAAAAGCGGCGGGCGCCGCCAGGGAAAGCATCATGGCCACTGCCAGCATTCCCGCAACCAATCGTTTCTTTCTCACATAAACCTCCTGCCAAACATGATGTGGAACTTGAATACCAAGGGTTTTCCTGCTATTTCCATTTGTTACATTTTGAAATAATATCACAAGTGCCGCCGCGTTGCAAGAGGTTTTTTGATTTTGCTTCCGATTTTTCAGCGTTTTTATGGACAAAAAACGGGAGCGCCGCAGAAACAAGCTCTGCGGCGCTCCCGTTTCGGTTTGTTATCAGCCGAACCAGAATCCGGTCATATCGTACTTGAAGGTCCGGTAATTCTGCATGGTGCAGTCGTATTTGTATTCCCGGATGAGCACGCCGTCGGGGTCATACTCACCAAAGACCATGGCCACGCCGCTGTTCACCACCCAGTTGTCCGAGTTGTCGCAGTGCACGCCGTCGGACACGATGCTGGAATAGGGCACATCGAAGCTGTTCACCAGTTCAAACGTGCCGGCGTTCTCGTCGATGCGGTAGGTGTAGACCTGACTGGTCTCGCTGCCGTCGCCGTACAGGTCGGTGCCCACGCTGTCCGCCACATCCAGCTCAAAGTCGTCCCGGGTGTTCAGCGACCAGTAATTGTTGTTGTAGATCACCAGGGTATAGACGCCGTCGCTCTCCCGGTCCAGCAGTTCCACGCAGTGCTGGCCGTACTGGGGTACAAAATCGCCCACCGGGGTCAGGCACAGGTCGGCATACGGGGTGTCCGCCCAGAACCGGCTGTCGCCCGCCAGCCATTCCAGCGTGGGCTCGCTGTGGATGTTCGCCACCTTGATGATGGTGGAGGTCTCGCGGGAGGATACGATCAGGCTGTCATCTTCCGGCATGTACTGCAGGCTGTTCAGATGGATCCAGTCCCATTCGCCCGCCTGCCAGAAGAAGTCGTCGGTGGGGGTCACGGGGCGGGTCATGGCAAAGTAGCCCTGCATCACCTGGGTGAAGTCCAGGATCTCGGAAACTTCGCCGCTCTCCAGGTCGATGGACAGCACCCGGTCCTCCACCGTTTCGCCGTCGGTCACTTCCGCCAGGGCCAGCACCTCGCCGTCGGCACCGAAGCCAATGTCGTGATGCAGCTCATACCCGCCCAGGTCGTACACCCGGGTCACCTGGCCCAGCCCGTTGATGCGGGCCAGCTTGGAGGAGGACACACAGGTGATGATCTCGTTGCCGTCAAACAGAAGGCGGTCCAGGCCGAAGCCCTCCAGCACCATCTCATAGCGCAGGATGCCGTCGTTATCATAGAAGAACCCGTAGCCCAGATACCCGTTCACCCGCATCATGGCAAACAGGCCGCCGGACTGGGCGGTTTCGGAGGTGCCGTCGGTGGTCTCCAGCTTGGTGGCGTAGCCGGACCGGGTCTCGGGCATATCCACCGTGAAGCTCACGATCTGCCGGGCGTTGCCCCAGCTGCCGGAGATGGTCATGGTGACCTGGTTGGTTTCCCCGGGCACCAGACCGATGATCTGGAACTCATGGGTGCGGGTGTACTCCTGCCCCGAAGCATCCGCCGCATAGGCGGTGTAGTCGGGGATGGATTCATCCTCCACATGGATGGTGTAGCTCACCTTGGTGGCCACATCGGTCTGAAAGTACAGATACAGCTCGTTGCTGGCGGTGCCGAAAGGATTCAGCACGGCCAGGGGCGTGGTGGCGGTCCAGGTCATGCTGGTCTTCAGGCTGTCCAGCGCCCCGGACAGCCGCTCCTGCACCGCCGTGTCGTAGTAGGTGAATCCCTCTTCCTCGATGTCGTCAGGGATCAGCTGGACGGCCCGCAGCCCGTCGCCCAGTTCCGCCTGGGCGTAGGAAACGCTGTAAGTGCTGTTGTCCCCGATGGTGTCCCCCGTTTCAAAATCCCAGTCGGTGCGGACCACGCTCTCCTGGGCGGTAAAGGCCTTGGAAACGGCCATCACGATGATGGGAACGGCCACCACGAGCACAATGACGGCTGCAATGATTCCGATGATCAGCTTTTTGTGATTCTTCAGTTCCATATTCCCCTCGCTCCTGTTTTGCAAATCTCCTTGTTTTACAGATAGGTGATACACACCAACACAACGCCCAGCACGGTCAGAATCATACCGGTCAGGCGGTTGAGCAACAGAGTACCGGCCCGGGTGGCGATGCGTGCGGCGATCTGCGCCCAGATCAGGGTGAAGATCACGCACAGGATCAGCAGGTCGGGCCGGGGCGGCGCGCCCAGGGCAAAGTGGCTCACCGCACCGGTCAGGGCCGAAAAGGTCATGATGAACACGCTGGTGCCCACGGCGGTTTTCAGCTCGTAGCCCAGCACGGAGGTCAGGACCAGCAGCATCATCATGCCGCCCCCGGCCCCGAAGAACCCGCAGATCAGCCCGATGACGGCACCGCCCACGGCACCTTTCAAAATCTGCACCGCCCGGCTGCCGCCCTGCATGGTGCGCCGGGTGGAAGTCACCGGCAGAAACAGGAACTTCAGCCCCAGCAGCAGGGTCATCA
>DXNX01000216.1 GCA_019413245.1 Oscillospiraceae bacterium | reverse complement strand
GGGCCTCCACCTTGCGCGCCCAGGCGCTTTTCAGGTGATCCTTGCATTTGTTGGCCGCCACACGCACCAGCCACTGCTTATGATAAGCGGGGTCGCACCGGTCGATGCTGGTGTAGGCGGAGAGGAACGTATCCTGGGTGAGGTCTTCGGCGGTGTGAGGGTCGCGGACGAACTGCAGGCAGACGGTGTAGACCAGCTTTTGATACTGCCGCATCAGTTCAGAAAACTCCTGATTGTTCATGATTCCGTGCCCCTCACCTCCTTGCTCGAAACGTTTCTATTCTATACTACGAAGAAGGCCCGCGGCATTTTGCAGCGGGCCGGAAAAAATATGCACTTTTTTACAGGTCGATCTCCAGGCGGACCGGGCAGTGGTCGCTGCCCATCACATCGGGCAGGATATCGGCCACCCGGATCTTGTCCGCAATGCGGTTGGAGACCAGGAAATAGTCGATACGCCATCCCGCGTTCCGTTCCCGGGCGCGGAACCGCATGCTCCACCAGCTGTACGCCCCGGTGGCATCCGGGTGCAGGTAGCGGAAGCTGTCGGTAAAGCCGGCGGCCAGCAGTTCGGTCATCTTGCCCCGCTCCTGGTCGGAGAAGCCCGCCGCGCCCCGGTTGGGGCCGGGGTTCTTCAGGTCGATCTCCTGGTGGGCCACATTCAGGTCGCCGCAGACGATGACCGGCTTTTTGGCATCCAGGTCCAGCAGGTAGGCGCGCAGGTCGTCCTCCCATTCCATGCGGTAGTCGATACGGGCCAGCTCGTTCTGGGCGTTGGGCACATACAGGTTGACCAGATAGAAGTTCTCAAACTCCAGGGTGATGGCCCGTCCTTCATGGCTGTGGGCTTCCACCCCGATGCCGTTCCAGGCGTTGAGAGGCTGCAGGCGGGTGTAGATCAGGGTACCGGAGTAGCCCTTCTTCTCGGCGCTGTTGATGTATTCGGTGTAGCCTTCGGGCTCAAAATCGGCCTGGCCGGGCTGCATCTTGGTTTCCTGCAGGCAGACGGCGTCGGCGTCGAAGGCGGCGAAGGAATCGGCAAAGCCCTTTTTCAGGCAGGCACGCAGGCCGTTGACATTCCAGCTGATGAATCTCTTCATAGTTGTGTCCTTTCAAAGCAGATCAGATAGCGGTGCGTCAGGCCGTTTTTGCCGGAGCGCAGCGCTTTTTCCAGGCACCGGTGGCAAACCGGGCCACAAAGCAGAGTACGCGGAACACCCAGTCCACCACCATGGCGATCCAGACGCCCACGGCGCCCATGCCCATCTGGACGCAGAGGATGTAGGAGAAGCCCAGACGCCAGACCATCATGGAGAAGATAGCCGTGACCATGGTGAACTTGACATCATTGGCAGCGCGCAGGGCGTTGGGCAGCACAAAGGAGGCCGGCCACAGCAGGATGCCACTGCCCGCGTGGATCATGACCAGCAGCCAGGCCAGCTTCCAGGTTTCGTCGGACAGGGTGTACAGGTTGAGCAGCTGGGGCAGGAAGATCAGCACCAGCGCGTTGGTGGCGCCCTGGGCGATGTAGTCCCACAGCATGAGTTTCTTGGTAAAATAGCTGGCCTGGTTCAGGTCCCCGGCGCCCACGCACCGGCCCACCACCGTGATCATGGCCAGGCCCATGGCCTGCCCCACGATGCAGCCGATGCTGTCCAGGTTGTTGGCCACCGCGTTGGCCGAGATATGCACCGTGCCGAAGACGCTGATCATGCTGACCACCAGCACACGGCCCAGCTGGAACAGGCTGTTTTCCATGGCCGAAGGGATGCCGATGTACAGAATGTTGCGGGCCATGGCGGGCTGCAGATGCCGCACGCCGTCCCAGGTGACCCGGGCCGGGTTGTCGTGATGGGCGGCCGACAGATACAGAATGATGACCGCGCCCAGCGCACGGGAAACCAGGGTGGGCACTGCCACGCCGGCCGTGCCCATCCTGAGCACATACACGCACAGGGCGTTGCCCGCAATGTTTATCAGGTTCATGAAGACGCTGACCTTCATGGACACGGCGCTGTTGCCGGTGGAGCGGAAAATGGCCGCACCGGCATTATACAGTGCCAGAAACGGGTAGGACAGACCGGTGATGGTGAAGTAAATCAGGGCCTCATGCATAACGCTGTCATCGATACTGCCGAAGAACAGCCGCAGCATGGGAGCACGGAGCAGCAGGCAGAAGGCCGCCACAGCCACGCCCAGCAAAGCGCTGAGGGTGACCAGCTGCCCGGCGCTGCGGGAGGCTTCCTCCGGCTTGCGGGCGCCCAGAAACTGGCTGGTGACCACGGCACCACCGGTGGCCAGAGCCGCAAAAATGTTGATGATCAGGTTGTTGATCATGTCCACCAGCGACACGCCGGAGATGGCGGCTTCGCCCACGCTGGAGACCATGACCGTATCGGACATGCCTACCAGAATAGCCAGGGCCTGCTCAATGACCAGCGGCCACAGCAGCCGCAGCAGCTGCCGGTTGGTAAACAATCGTTCTTGTTGCATGAAATTCCCTCTTTTCCTCTATACCGCTCCTCAGTATACCACAAACCGGTTCAAAACAAAAGACACCCGCAGCACGAAGGCAGCGGGTGTGGGCAAAGAGTATTTTTACTCGTAACGCAGTGCTTCGATGGGGTCCAGTTTGGCCGCTTTGTTGGCGGGATAATACCCGAAAAAGACCCCGATGGCCATACTGAAGCCCACCGCAATAAGAATGGCGGACAGACTGGGCTTGGCCGCAAAACCGATGAGGCTGCTGAGCCCCATGCCCATGGAAACGCCCAGCGCCACCCCGATGGCCCCGCCGATGAGGCAGAGCACGATGGATTCGGTGATGAACTGCAGCCGGATGGCCGAGCTGGGGGCTCCCAGCGCCTTGCGGGTGCCGATCTCCCGGGTGCGCTCGGTGACCGACACGGTCATGATATTCATAACGCCGATACCGCCCACCAGCAGCGAGATGGCTGCAATGGCCGAAATGCCCAGGGAGATGGTGTCCAGCATTTCGGTCATGGATTCCACCAGGCTGGAAATACTGGTGGCGCTGACCGTCCAGGTATCGTTGCGGGTGTAATAGCTGGCGAAGTAGTCCCCCACCACATCCACAAAGGAGGTCACATCCGTTCCCGAAGCCGAAACCACCGTGATACTCTGGTAGCCGTTCTCCGCGCCGGTAATGGACCGGGCGGTCTCCAGCGGAATGTAGGCGGTGGTCTGGATGGAGTCGTCATCCTGGGCGCCGAACATGCTGGCGTACTGGTCCTCCACATACTGGTAGACCCCCGCCACATAGAAGGCATAGGGCATGCCGTTCACCGTGAGCACCACCCGGGTGCCCAGGGCGTCGGCGTTGCTGGTGCCGATGGCCTGCTGCACGAATTTTTCCGATACCACGCACAGATACTTGCCCGCATCTGCATCGGTGAGCCAGCGTCCGGCAAGAAGCGGTGTGTCTGTTTCCTTGGCGGCCAGGCTGGCGGGCGAAATACCGGTCAGTGTGGCGGAGATGGTGGTGTCCGGGTCGCCGTACTTGTCAATGGTGCCGGTGCCTGCATCCCGGGTCAGGTCCACCCGCTCCACCTTGTCGGCAAAGGTGGATTCAAACTCTTCGATCATTTCGTCGGTGATCAGGTCGTCGGCGCCGGGAGTACTGTCCATGAACCGGCGCAGCGTCACCCCCGCCGAGGTACCATTGGTGTCATCGCTGTCCTTCTGGGTCAGGCTCACGGTGATGTTGCCCACGCCCATACCGGACATGCTGTCGGTGACCGAACCGGTCAGGCTGCCGCCCACCGTTTCAATGGCGATCACCGCCGCAATGCCGATGATGATGCCCAGCATGGTCAGCA
>DXNX01000215.1 GCA_019413245.1 Oscillospiraceae bacterium | reverse complement strand
GAACTCCACAACCCCTCCGGGGCTGCGCCCCACCTCCCCTTACACAGGGGAGGCTCACAGGCAAACAACATACCAAAAAAGGCTCCCCTTTCCCAAGGGGAGCCTTTTTGTATACGTTTACATCAGTTCGGGTTTCTGCTGCCGCAGATAATACACCGCGCCCACCAGGCCGGCGTCGTTCTGCAGGTCGGCGGCCCGCAGGTCCAGGCCTTCCCGGAAAGCCGACATCACCGACGCTTTCACCCGCTCGGCCAACGGGCGGATGAGCAGGTCGGTCTGGGCGGACACACCACCGCCCACCAGAATGCGCTGGGGGTTGAAGATGTGCACCAGTCCCGCCAGGCCCTGGGCGATCTCATCCACCCAGGCGTCCAGCAGCGCCGCCACTTCCCTGTCCCCCGCTTCGGCGGCGGCAAAGATGGCCCGGCCGCTGTCCCAGGCGGGGTTCTTCTCTTTGGCGGCACGCACCAGGGCGGTGGTGGAAGCATACCGTTCCCAGCAGCCTACAGCCCCGCAGGTGCAGGGCACACCGTCCCGCACATGGGTACGGTAATGCCCGATCTCTCCGCCCAGGCCCCGGGCGCCTTCCAGCAGGCGGCCCCCGGTGAGGATGCCGCCGCCCACGCCGGTGCCGATGGTCACACCGATGACATCGGTGCAGCCCTTGGCCGCCCCGGCCCAGACTTCGCCCAGCACCATACAGTTGGCGTCGTTGGCCACCGTCACCGGCAGGCTCAGCGCCCGCTCCAGGGTGCTGCGGATGGGCGCGCCGTCCCAGCCGGGCAGGCTGCCGCAGGTACCGGCCACGATGCCCTGCACGCTGTCGATCTGCCCGGTGGCCGAAACGCCCACCCCCGCGGGGGTGATGGTCTGGGCAGCCAGGAAGGCCGCTGTCGCTTTGGTCACGGTGTCCAGAATGGGGGTCTTGTAGCCGTCAAAGCTCACACTCTCCTCGGCCCGGGCCAGGACCCGGCCCTGCGGGTTCACCAGGCCCAGCTTGACCGCCGTGCCCCCGATGTCCACACCCAGATAGACCTTGTCCATGGGGACCTCCTCTCAGCCCAGGTCGCGGATGGCCGCGGTGAACCGGGCGGTGATCTCCGCCGGGCGAGTAATAGCCCCGCCCACCACCAGGGCGAAGGCCCCGGCTTCCAGGGCCTTGCGGGCCTGCTCGGGATAGTGGATGTGCCCTTCGGCAATGACCTTGGCCGGGCACTCTTTGGCCAGCTTGGCCACAAAATCAAAGTCGATGTCATTGATGCCGGTGGTCTCCGGGGTGTAGCCCCGCATGGTGGTGCCCACAAAGTCGGCCCCCGCTTCGGCGCAGGCCATGGCCTCCTCAAAAGTGGCGATGTCCGCCATCAGGGGCTGGTCGGGGTACTTTGCCTTCACGGCCTTGATGAAATCCGCCGCCGTGGACCCGTCCGGGCGCAGAGCGCTGGTGCCCTGCACCGCCAGAATGTCCACCCCGCAGCCCACCAGGGCATCCACCTCATCCATGGTGACGGTGATATACATGGGGGTGCCGGGGTAATCCTTCTTGATGATGCCGATGACCGGCAGGTCCACCACCGCCTTGATCTGGGTGATGTCCCGCACCGTGTTGGCGCGGATGCCCACCGCCCCGCTCATGGCGGCGGCCTTGGCCATCAGGGGCATAATGCCCCCCTCGGGGGTGTACAGGGGCTCATGTTCCAGCGCCTGGCAGGAAACGATCAGCCCGTGTTCGATCTGTTTCAACAGTTGTTCTTTTTCCATCATAGCGTCCTTTCAGCCCATTTCGATCTTGACCACAGCCTTGCGCAGGCGGGTACAGACCCCGCATTCACAGCTGGGCTTGTGGGGTTCCCCGGGCAGGAAGAGGGCGAACCGGCCTTCTCCCAGCTTGCCGCCGGCCTGTTCCGGCCCGGCCACAAAACCGGCGTCGGAGGCTGCGTCATAGGGCGCATTGGCCACCAGCGGGCTGCCCTGGGCGGCCCAGCCCCAGTGTTCGGCCCCGGTCAGGTCGATCTGCAGGTCGGCATAGCGGCGGTGGTACTCAAAGGCGGCCCCGTCGGCGTCCCGCAGTTCGGCGTCCATCACGTTGACGAACACCGCGTCCCCGTCGATGACGGTGCGGCCGTTGGGCAGGGCGGACACATCATGGGAGGCCAGCCAGTCGATGGCGGTGTCCAGATTCTTGTGCAGCCCGCGGTACCGGGCGAGATTGGCAAGTGTATCGGTGATCATGGCGTTGCTCCTTTCGGCAGCGGCCGCCGGGCCTTACAGTGCCTGGACGGCTTCCTCGATCATAGCCTGGGCCTCGGCCACCACGGCCTCGTCCCCGGGCATCAGGTTGGGCAGGGGGGCGCGCACGCCGCCCAGTTCCAGGCCGTACTGACGGCGCAGGATCTCCTTCTGCACAGCGTACAGGTTGCCCTTGGCTTCGCACATCTTGTAGATGATGCGGTCGGCCTTGTACTGGATGGTACGGGCAGCGGGGATGTCCCCGGCCTTGACCAGCTCGTACATCTTCAGGAACAGTTCGGGCATAACGGCATAGGTGCCGCCGATGCCGCCGTCCGCGCCCATGGCCAGGCCGGAGACGAACTGCTCATCGGGACCGTTGAAGACGGCGAACCCGTCGGCGCCCCGGGCGGCGATGCCCGCGTCCTTGAACATCTGGATGTCCTGGGTGGGCATGGAGGAGTTCTTCACCGCGATGACGTTGGGGTTCTTGAGCATCTCGGCCAGCAGGGGCATGGTCAGAGCGGTGCCCGCCAGCTGGGGAATGTTGTAAATGACGAATTCGGTGTTGGGGGCCGCGGCGCTCATGGCGTTCCAGTAGGAAGCGATGGCGTAGGGCGGCAGGTGGAAGTAGATGGGCGGGATGGCCGCGATGGCGTCCACGCCGCACTTTTCCGCATGAGCGGCCAGCTCGGCGGAGTCGGCGGTGTTGTTGCAGGCCACATGGGCGATGACGGTGATCTTGCCGGCCGCTTCCTCCATGACCGCTTCCAGCACGGCCTTGCGCTCATCCACATGCTGGTAGATGCACTCGCCGGAAGAGCCGCCCACATACACGCCCTTCACGCCTTTGGCGATGAGGTGGCGGGTCAGGGCGCGCACGCCGTCGGTGGAGATGGAGCCGTCCGGTGCGTAGCAGGCATAGAAGGCCGGAATAACGCCGCGGTATTTGGTGATATCTTTCATAGTTCAAACACTCCTTGTCGGTGATGAATGTTCGATCAGCCTTTGACGGCACCCATGGCAATGCCCTGGGTGAAGTACTTCTGGAACGCCAGGAACACGATGATGATGGGGATGGCGGCCAGGGCGGCACCGGCCATGATGAGGCCGAAGTCGTTGGACATTTCCGCCTGGATCTTGGCAATGCCCAGGGAGATGGTCAGGTTTTCGCTGGAGTTCAGCATGATGAGCTGGAGGAAGTAGTCGTTCCAGCTGTTGATGAAGGTGAAGATGGCCAGGGCGCCGATGCCCGGGGTGACCATGGGCAGCACCACATCGGTGAAGGTGCGCACTTCGCCGGCGCCGTCGATGCGGGCGGCTTCGATCATCTCACCGGGGATGGTCTCGCTGAACTGTTTCATGAGGAAGATGCCGAAGGGCCAGCCCACGGTGGGGAAGATGACGGCCCACAGGGTGTCATGCAGGTGCAGGAAGCTCATTTCCTTCAGCAGGGGGATGAGGATGACCTGCTTGGGCAGGGCCATGGCGCAGATCATGATGCTGAAGATCAGGGCCCGGCCGGGGAAACGCTTTTTGGCCAGCACATAGCCCGCCATGGCGGCGGTGATGCAGGTCAGGGCCATGGCCACCACCGCCATGAAGACGGTGTTGCCCAGCCAGCGCAGGGCGGGGTTTTCCAGCAGGCGGATGTAGTTATCCAGGG
>DXNX01000214.1 GCA_019413245.1 Oscillospiraceae bacterium | reverse complement strand
GCGCGGCCGTCGCCCTCAAAGGCCAGGACCCGGCGGCTGTTGCGGTCAAACACGCTGTGTCCGACTGGATGGACATTGAAAAGCAGCGTGGTATTTCGGTCACCTCGTCGGTGCTGCAGTTCCGGTACCAGGGCAAGTGCATCAACATTCTGGACACCCCCGGCCACCAGGACTTCTCCGAGGACACCTACCGCACCCTGATGGCGGCGGACTCCGCCGTCATGGTCATCGACGCGGCCAAGGGCGTGGAGGCCCAGACCATCAAGCTGTTCAAGGTCTGCACTCTGCGCCACATCCCCATTTTCACCTTCATCAACAAGATGGACCGGGAAGCCCGCGACCCCTTCGAGCTGATGGAAAACATCGAGGAGATCCTGGGCATCAAGACCTATCCCATGAACTGGCCCATCGGCTGCGGCAAGGGCTTCAAGGGCGTGTTTGACCGCAACAGCCGCCGGGTCCTGGCCTTTGAGGGCGACGGCCGCGCCAACGGCGTGAAGATGGTGGACGAGATCGAGGCCAGCCTGGGCGATGCCGCCCTGGACGAGCTCATCGGTGCGGAAAACCACCAGCGTCTGGCCGACGACATCGAGCTGCTGGACGGCGCCGCCGAGGAATTCGACCTGGATGCGGTGCATCGCGGCGAACTGTCCCCGGTGTTCTTCGGGTCCGCCCTGACCAACTTCGGCGTGGAGCCTTTCCTGCGGGACTTCCTGCGCCTGACTCCCACCCCGCTGCCCCGCAAGGACGCCGAGAGCGGCGAGCTGGTAGACCCCATGCGCCCGGATTTCTCCGGCTTCATCTTCAAGATCCAGGCCAACATGAACAAGAACCACCGGGACCGCATCGCCTTTGTGCGCATCTGCTCCGGCAAGTTCGAGCGCGGCATGGAAGCCTTTCATGTGCAGGAGAACAAGAACATCAAGCTGGCCACCGGCACCAGCATGATGGCCGACGACCGCGCCATCGTGGATGAGGCCTACGCCGGCGACATCATCGGCCTGTTTGACCCGGGCATCTTCTCCATCGGCGACACGTTGTGCACCGGCAAGCCCCATGTGCGGTTTGCGGGCATCCCCACCTTTGCCCCCGAGCACTTTGCCCGGGTGACCCAGGTGGACACCATGAAGCGCAAGCAGTTCGTCAAGGGCATGGAACAGATCGCCCAGGAAGGTGCCATCCAGATCTTCCGCGACCTGGATTCCGGCATGGAGGAAGTCATCGTGGGCGTGGTGGGTGTACTGCAGCTGGAAGTGCTGGAGTACCGCCTGAAAAACGAGTACAATGTGGAGATCCGGATGCAGAACCTGCCCTACGAATATATCCGCTGGATCCTCAACACCCCGGACGAGCTGGACCCCAAACATCTGGACGTGACCAGCGACACCCGCGCCATCGAGGACCTGAAGGGCAACCGCCTGCTGCTGTTCGGCAGCCCGTGGAGCATCAACTGGGCCCAGGAGCACAACCCCGAGCTGCGCCTGTCCGAGTTCGGCAACCTGACTTTCTGAGAAACTGTTTCTTTTGCACCTGTCCGCATATTGCGGGCGGGTGTTTTTCTTTGTTGGGCAGTTGCCTTGTCCCGGCGTCGGTTGTGTGGTATAATAAACCTCAAAAATCACTTTCTGTGACCGGGGTCGTGCCCGTCGGGCGCCCCGTGTTTTCAAATATCATACAGGAGGGTATCTCATGCCGCTTTTGAGCCGGGCCGAGACCCAGTTTCTGCGCCGCCACCTGGACCATGTGTGCCACATCACCCTGGACCCGCAAGGTCCCGGCGCTTTGCGCATCCACCTGGTGCCCAGCCGGCACCAGCACACCGATGTGCCCTTTGTCGCCATCCTCAACGGGCGGGACATTCTGCCCCTGAGCGTTTCCTGGGCCATTCTGCTGGCCAACCTGATGGAAGCCCTGCAGCCCTTTGAGGGCCACGAAATGGAGGAGGACCAGTGGCAGCAGGCAGCCGACACCGCCGTGCAGGCCACCTGCGCCGTGTACAAACGCACCCCGCCGGAACAGATCCGGGCGGATCTGCGCTCCATGATGGACTCCCTGTTTGCCATCGCCCGGGGCGAAACGCCCGAAACCGAGATCCAGCCCATGGACCTGGGGGCCTATGCCCGGCACATGGCCGCGCCCCACCGCATGGACCTGCTGATCAGCGCCATGGTCAAGGACGGCGCCTGGCACTGCAATCAGAAATGCCTGCATTGCTACGCTGCCCGCCAGCCCTACGGCGAGACCGAGGAGCTGGACACCGACCAGTGGCTGGCCGTCATCCAGAAATGCCGCGCCGCCGGCATTCCCCAGCTGACCTTTACCGGCGGCGAACCCACCCTGCGCCATGACCTGGTCAAGCTGGTGGACGCCGCCCAGTGGTTCGTCACCCGGCTGAACACCAACGGCCGCATGCTCACCAGCGCCCTGTGCCATGACCTGTACGAGGCCAGCCTGGACAGCGTGCAGGTCACCCTGTATTCTGCCGAGGAATCCATCCATAATACCCTTGTGGGGGCCCCGGGCTACGCCGACACCATCGCCGGCATCCGCAACGCCCTGGCCGCCGGGCTGAACGTAAGCATCAACACCCCGCTGTGCAGCCTGAACCGGGACTATGCGGCCACCCTGGCCCTGGCCCATGAGCTGGGCATCCTGTATGTCACCTGCTCGGGCCTGATTCCCGCCGGCAGCGCCCAGAGTCCCGAAAGCCGGGGCACCCGCCTGACCCCCGATGAGCTGATCGAAACCCTGAAAGCCGCCCGGGAATTTGCCGATGCCCACGGCATGGAGATGGACTTTACCAGCCCCGGCTGGCTGAAAGACGAGACTCTGCGGGAGCTGGGCTTCAGGCAGGTACCCAGCTGCGGCGCCTGCCTGTCCAACATGGCCATTGCGCCGGACGGCACCGTGCTGCCCTGCCAGAGCTGGCTGTGCGGCCCGGGGCTGGGCAACATCCTGCACCAGCCCTGGCGGCGCATCTGGAACGACCCGGCCTGCCGCCGCATCCGCCGTCACAGCGCCAGAATGCTGCACACCTGCCCCCTGGGCGAAACGCCGTTGCAGGAGGAAACACCATGAAAACACTGTTTTTCCGCGCGCGGCATCTGGCCGTGCTGCTGCCTGTTCTGTTCCTGCTGACCCTGCTGGCGGTCCCCGCCCGGGCGGACAGCGGTGACCTGGACCGCATCAATGCCTACACCGTCACGGTGGACCCCCGGGCCGACGGCAGCGCCGACATCACCTACGACATTGACTGGGAAGTCATCGGCGGCAGCGCCGACGAGCCCCTGTCCTGGGTCAAGATCGGTCTGGCCAACAACCATGTGGACGAATTCGAGAACCTGACCCCCGAAACCGTCTCCGGGGTGCGCTCCCAGACCGAGGATGGCAACACCTTTGCCCGCATCACCTTTGTGTACCGGTACTATGAGCCCGTCTATGCGGCCCAGTCCGGCCAGCAGAGCCAGGTCCACTTTTCCTTCCGGGTGCACCAGAGCCATCTGTACACCCTGTCCGATGACGGCACCGCCAGCTACAACTTCACCCCCGGCTGGTTCGACGACCTGTGCGTGGAGCAGCTGACCATCCGCTGGAAAGCCGCCGACGGCATGACCGCCGACACCGACACGGTGGAGGACGGCTATTATGTGTGGGATTTCGGCGCTTTGGACCACGGGGAGAAAGCCACCGTCCGGGTGCAGGTGCCCACATCGGTCACCGCCGCCTATGACCCCGCCACCCAGATGCAGCCTGACGAGATGCAGGAAGACGACAGCTTTGTCATTCTGATTTTCATGGTGGCCGTGTTTGCCTTTGTCTTCTTCGTTTTCTGGATGTACGCCGTCACTTCTCCCCGCTGGCGGGGCGGCTTCGGCCGCGGATACCGCTGGTACACCAACGGCGTCCAC
>DXNX01000213.1:1817-3920 GCA_019413245.1 Oscillospiraceae bacterium | reverse complement strand
ACCTTCAGGTAGCCCATGAAAGCCGCGGCAGCGTCACGGCCGCCCTTGATGCCGAAGCTGACCACGCCGCAGGAACCGTTGGGCAGGTACTTCTGGGCGCGCTCGTAGTATTTGTTGCCGGGCAGGCCGCAGTAATCCACATAGGCTACCTTCGGATGGCTGGCCAGGAACTCGGCCACGGCCTGGCCGTTTTCGCAGTGGCGGGCCATACGCACATGCAGGCTCTCCAGACCCAGGTTCAGCATGTAGGCGTTGATGGGGCTCTGCACGCAGCCGAAGTCACGCATGAGCTGTGCGGTAGCCTTGGTGATGAAGGCGCCTTCCTTGCCGAAGCGCTCGGCGTAGGTGATGCCGTGATAGCTTTCATCAGGAGTGGTCAGGCCGGGGAACTTATCGGCGTGCGCCATCCAGTCAAAATTGCCGCTGTCCACAACGGCGCCGCCCACACAGCCGCCGTGACCGTCCATGTACTTGGTGGTGGAGTGGGTCACGATGTCGGCGCCCCATTCGATGGGACGGCAGTTGATGGGGGTGGGGAAGGTGTTGTCCACAATCAGGGGTACACCGTGGGCGTGAGCCGCCTTGGCAAAACGCTCGATGTCCAGCACGGTCAGGGCGGGGTTGGCGATGGTCTCACCGAAAACGGCCTTGGTGTTGGGGCGGAAAGCGGCCTCCAGCTCTTCATCGGTGCAGTCCGGGTCCACGAAGGTGGCCTCGACACCCATCTTGGCCATGGTGACCGCGATCAGGTTGAAGGTGCCGCCATAGATGGAGCTGGAGGCCACAATATGGTCGCCGGCGTTGCAGATGTTGAACAGCGCAAAGAAGTTGGCGGCCTGGCCGGAGCTGGTCAGCATGGCAGCGGTGCCGCCTTCCAGTTCGGCAATCTTGGCGGCCACATGGTCGCAGGTGGGGTTCTGCAGACGGGAATAGAAGTAGCCGCTGGCCTCCAGGTCGAACAGCTTACCCATCTCATCCGAAGTATCATATTTAAAGGTAGTGCTCTGGATGATGGGAATCTGGCGGGGCTCACCGTTGCCCGGCGTGTAGCCGCCCTGAACGCAGATGGTGTTGATGGAACGCTTTTCTTTTTCCATAATAAAGGTGCCTCCCTCTATGCCGGCGCTTGAAACGCTGTGCAAATTCTTTGCTTTTTATTGTACCGTGTTGTGCTGCGGATTGCAAGGTTTGGCCATTGCTCAGATGGGAAAATTCGTTCACAAATATTTTGCAATTTACTCTGTTGACATTCCAAATGGATGTGATACAATATTAGCAGTCGATGGTTGAGAGTGCTAATTCGCCCCCAAGGCTGTCCTGACAGGTGGATTCCACCCGGGAAGGTATGACGCAGATGCGATTGCATCCCTGTCGGGACAGAGCGGAAAGCACTCATCGCTGTCGTTTGCTAATAGATACACGCAAGCTGTAAAGGAGGTTTGCCGTATGAACATCAATCAATGCACCCAAAAGACCGTTCAGGCCATTCAGGCTGCACAGCGTCTGGCGGTGGAATATCAGAACCAGGCAATCGAGCAGGAACATCTGCTCGCTGCATTGTGCCAGCAGGAAGACGGCCTGATCCCGCAGCTGCTGACCAAGATGGGAGTGGAGCCGGGCAATTTCCTGGCTGCCGCTACCGAGAAGGTCGCCGCGCTGCCCCATGTGACGGGCAGCGGCCGTGACCCCGAAAAGGTATATATCTCCAATGACCTGGACCGTGCCTTCAACGCGGCTGAAGACCAGGCCAAACAGATGAAAGACGAATATATCAGCGTGGAGCATGTCTTCCTCGGCATGCTCCAGCGCCCGGGCCGTGCCGCGTCGGAACTGTTCCGTCAGTTCGGCATCACCCAGGAAAAATTCATGACCCAGCTGTCCACCGTGCGCGGTAATCAGCGGGTCACCAGCGATGACCCCGAATCCACCTACAACGCCCTGCAGAAATACGGGCAGGACCTGGTGGATATGGCCCGCAAGAACAAGCTCGACCCGGTCATTGGCCGTGATACCGAGGTCCGCAACGTTATCCGGATTCTGTCCCGTAAGCGCAAGAACAACCCTGTGCTGATCGGTGAGGCCGGTGTCGGTAAGACCGCCATC
>DXNX01000213.1:0-1807 GCA_019413245.1 Oscillospiraceae bacterium | reverse complement strand
AACGTCTGAAGAGCGTTCTGAACGAAGTCAAGAAATCCGAAGGCAAGATCATCCTGTTCATCGATGAGCTGCACACCATTGTGGGTGCCGGCAAGACCGACGGTGCCATGGACGCGGGCAACCTGCTCAAGCCCATGCTGGCCCGCGGTGAGCTGCACTGCATTGGTGCCACGACCCTGGATGAATACCGGGAATATATCGAAAAAGACCCCGCTCTGGAACGTCGTTTCCAGCCTGTCATGGTGGAAGAGCCCACGGTGGAGGACACCATCTCCATCCTGCGTGGCCTGAAAGAGCGGTACGAAGTGTACCATGGCGTCAAGATTCAGGACGCCGCCCTCATCGCGGCCGCCACTCTGTCCGACCGCTATATCAGCGATCGTTTCCTGCCTGATAAGGCCATCGATCTGGTGGATGAAGCCTGCGCTATGGTCAAGACCGAGCTGGATTCCATGCCGGCGGAACTGGATGACCTGCAGCATCACATCACCCAGCTGCAGATCGAGGAGGCCAGCCTGAAGAAGGAGACCGACGAACTGTCCCACCAGCGTCTGGACGCTTTGGAGAAGGAACTGGCCGAACTGCGTGACAGCTTCAACTCCAAGAAAGCCCAGTGGGAGAACGAGAAGAACGCCATCAACAAGGTGCAGAGCCTGCGTGCCGAAGTCGAGTCTGTGAAGGCCGACATCGAAAAAGCCACCCGTCAGGGCGACTATGCCAAGGCCGGTGAGCTGCAGTACGGCAAGCTGCCCCAGCTGCAGCGCGACCTGGAAAGCGAAGAGAAGATCGCCGCCGAGAAGAAGGAACAAAGCCTGCTGCGTGACCGTGTGACCGATGAGGAAATCGCCCGCATCGTGGCCCGCTGGACCGGCATTCCGGTGGAGAAACTGGTGGAAGGTGAGCGCGAGAAGCTGCTCCGCCTGCCTGATGTGCTCCATCAGCGGGTCATTGGCCAGGACGAAGCGGTGCAGAAGGTTTCGGACGCTATCCTGCGTTCCCGTGCCGGCATTGCAAACCCGGGCCGTCCCATCGGCAGCTTCCTGTTCCTGGGCCCCACGGGCGTCGGCAAGACCGAGCTGGCCAAGGCTCTGGCGCAGGCCCTGTTCGATGATGAGAAGAACCTCATCCGTATCGACATGACCGAATATATGGAGAAATTCAGTGTGTCTCGTCTGATCGGCGCTCCTCCGGGATACGTGGGCTATGAGGAAGGCGGTCAGCTGACCGAAGCCGTCCGCCGCCATCCGTACAGCGTCGTGCTGTTCGATGAGGTGGAAAAGGCGCATCCGGATGTGTTCAACATCCTGCTGCAGGTGCTGGATGACGGTCGTATCACCGACAGCCAGGGCCGTACCGTGGACTTCAAGAACACCATCCTGATCCTGACCTCCAACCTGGGTTCCGATGTCATTCTGGAAGACCTGGAGCAGGGCCGTGCTCAGGGCCACAACGAGATTTCCGCCGAAGCCCGCGAGAAGATCGACGCGCTGCTCAAGCGGCAGTTCCGTCCCGAGTTCCTGAACCGTCTGGACGATGTGGTCATCTACAAGAGCCTGACCAAGCAGGAAATCGGCGGTATCGTGGACCTGATGCTCAACGACCTGCGTAAGCGTCTGGCCGACAAACAGCTGAACCTGAATGTCACCGATGCGGCCAAGGATGCCATCATCGACGGCGGCTACGACCCGATCTACGGTGCCCGTCCGCTGAAGCGGTACATCCAATCCCATGTGGGAACCATGCTGGCCAAACAGATCATCGGTGGCGCCAACCAGGCCCTGACTCTTATACACATCTGACGCTGCCG
>DXNX01000212.1 GCA_019413245.1 Oscillospiraceae bacterium | reverse complement strand
CGCAGCGGCGGAGGGGTTGTGAAGGCTGCCCTATTTCCCGTTTACGGGCAACACCGGCAAGCTACCAACCCCTCAGTCGCCTAATCGGCGCCAGCTCCCCTTGCACAGGGGAGCCGATCGCTACTCCGAAAGCCTCCCCTGTGTAAGGGGAGGTGCCGCGCAGCGGCGGAGGGGTTGTGAAGGCTGCCCTATTTCCCGTTTACGGGCAACACCGGCAAGCTACCAACCCCTCAGTCGCCTAATCGGCGCCAGCTCCCCTTGCACAGGGCAGCCTATCTCTACCCCCCCATATAAAAATGTTCCCCGTGGAACATTCCACCTTTCCCAAACCGGGAAAAAATCCAAAAAATCCGGGCAAAATGTTCCACGGGGAACATTTTGGGGCGGTTTTGGCCCCCAAAACCGCCCAAAATGCCAAAATTGCCGCCGAAGTCTTTCTATTGTGGTGCTCCTGTGGTATAATATCCTCAAAACGCGCCCCGGCACACCCCGGCAGGCAGTACAACACGATTTTGTAAGGAGGATGTGCCAATGGCAAAGGTGGTAGCCATCGCAAACCAGAAAGGCGGCGTGGGCAAGACCACGACCTGCGTCAACCTGTCGTCCTGTGTGGCGGCTCTGGGCAAGCGGGTGCTGGTGGTGGACCTGGACCCCCAGGGCAACACCAGTTCCGGCTACGGGATTTCCAAGCATGAACTGACGTCCAACGTCTACACCTGCCTCATCGACGACGAGGACGTGCGGCAGGCCATCGTCAAGACCAACTATAACGCCGACCTCTTGCCTTCCAACACCCAGCTGGCCGGCGCGGCGGTGGAACTGGTCAACCTGCCCCGGCGCGAAAACCGCCTGCGGGCCGTGCTGGCCCCGGTGGTGCCGGTGTATGACTACATCTTCATCGACTGCCCGCCCTCCCTGGACCTGCTCACCGTCAACGGCCTGTGCGCCTGTGATACCGTCCTCATCCCCATCCAGTGCGAATACTACGCCCTGGAAGGCCTGTCCGAACTGATGAACACCCTCAAGACGGTGCGCAAAAAGTACAACAAGTACCTGGACATCGAGGGCGTGCTCTTCACCATGTACGCCGGGCGCCTGAACCTGACCATGCAGGTGGTGGCCCAGGTCAAAAAATACTATGGTGACAAGGTTTACAAGACCGTGGTGCCCCGCACCGTCCGCCTGTCCGAAGCCCCCAGCTTCGGCATGCCCATCAACTTCTACGAACCCAACGGCAAGGGCAGCGAGGCATATATGTCCATGGCGCGGGAATTTCTGCAGAACAACGAACGATAAGGGGGATGACCTTGGCCAAAAAGAAAATCGGCGGTCTGGGCCGCGGGCTGGACAGCCTGTTTGCCGACCTGCCCGAAGAAGAAACCTCCGGCGGGATCTCCACCCTGCCGGTGCGGGAGATCGAGCCCGACCCGGACCAGCCCCGCAAAAATTTTGATGAGGAGTCTCTCTCGGCCCTGGCTCAGTCCATCTCCGAGAACGGTCTGCTCCAGCCCATCGCGGTCCGGCCCCAGAAAGCCGGTCCCGGCTACACCATCATCGCCGGCGAGCGCCGCTGGCGGGCCGCCCGGATGGCCGGGCTGGATGAGGTGCCGGTCATCGTCAAGGATGTGACCGACGAACAGGCCGCCGCCCTGGCCCTGATCGAAAACCTCCAGCGGGAGGACCTGGACCCCATCGAGGTGGCCGAGGGCTGCCGCCGCCTCATCGACCAGTATGGTCTGACCCAGGAACAGGCCGCCCAGCGCCTGGGCAAGAGCCGCAGCGCCCTGACCAACACCCTGCGCCTGCTGGGCCTGCCCGACGACGTGCGGGACGCGGTGCGCAGCGGTGCCATCAGCACCGGCCACGCCAAGGCCATTCTGGGCCTGCCCTCGGCGGAGATCATGTCCGCCGCCGCCAAGCAGGTGGTGGAAAAGAACCTGAACGTCCGCCAGACCGAAGCGCTCTGCCGCAAACTGTCCAAGCCGCCCAAGGAACCCAAACCGGTGGATGCCTTCATCCGGCCGGTGCTGGCCACCGAGGTGGAAGCCGCCCTCAAGGAGGTCACCGGCAGCGAGGTCCATGTGGACTACAAGGCAGGGAAGGGCAGCCTGCGCATCGACTTTTATTCCGACGAACAGCTGCGCCGCTATGCCGAGCTGCTGGGCCATTACAATCCCGAACAACAATGAGTTCAAACGCCAACAAAAAACATAGAGGAGAGAAAGCATCATGTTAGACATCCGTTTTGTGCGCGAAAACCCCGACCTGGTCAAAGAAAACATCAAGAAGAAGTTCCAGGACCAGAAGCTGCCCCTGGTGGATGAGGTCATCGCTCTGGACGCCGAGTACCGTGCCGCCATCAGCGAGGCCGACGGCCTGCGTGCCAACCGCAACAAGCTGTCCAAGCAGATCGGCATGCTCATGGGCCAGGCCAAGAAGGACCCCTCCAAGGCCGCCGAAGCCGAGGCCGTGAAGGCCCAGGTCACCGCCCAGGCCGACCGCCTGAAGGAACTGGAAGCCAAGGAAGCCGACCTGCAGGTCAAGATCCGGGACATCATGTACACCATTCCCCAGATGGTGGACCCCAGCGTGCCCGTGGGCCCCGATGACAGCTGCAACGTGGAAGTGCAGCGCTTCGGCGAGTGCACCGTGCCCGAATATCCCATCCCGTACCATGTGGACATCATGGAGAGCTTCGACGGCATCGACCTGGACGCCGCCGGCCGCGTTTCCGGCAACGGCTTCTATTACCTGCTGGGCGATATTGCCCGCCTGCATGAAGCAGTTCTGGCCTACGCCCGCGACTTCATGATCGATAAGGGCTTTACCTACGTCATCCCGCCTTTCATGATCCACGGCAACGTGGTGCAGGGCGTTATGTCCTTCCCCGAGATGGACGCCATGATGTACAAGATCGAGGGCGAGGACCTGTACCTCATCGGCACCAGCGAGCACAGCATGATCGGCCGCTTCATCGACCAGGTCATCGACGGCTCCAAGCTGCCCCTGACCCTGACCAGCTACTCTCCCTGCTTCCGCAAGGAGAAGGGCGCCCACGGCATCGAGGAGCGCGGCATCTACCGCATCCATCAGTTCGAAAAGCAGGAGATGATCGTGGTCTGCAAGCCCGAGGACAGCATGGTCTGGTACGACAAGCTGTGGCATAACTCGGTGGAGCTGTTCCGCAACCTGGAGATCCCCGTCCGTCAGCTGGATTGCTGCACCGGCGACCTGGCCGACCTGAAGGTCAAGAGCTGCGACATCGAGGCCTGGAGCCCCCGTCAGCAGAAGTTCTTCGAGGTGTGCAGCTGCTCCAACCTGGGCGACGCCCAGGCCCGCCGCCTGCGCATCCGCTACAAGGACGAGAACGGCAAGACCCAGCTGGCCCACACCCTGAACAATACCTGCGTGGCCCCGCCGCGTATGCTGATCGCCTTCCTGGAGAACCATTACCAGGCCGACGGCACCGTGACCATTCCCGAAGTGCTGCGCCCCTACATGGGCGGCAAGGCGGTGCTGGTGCCTACCAACAAGAAGTGATTTTTGGCTGTTCGCAGCCGTTTGAAAAGAGGCAGTCCCGGAGAGGGGCTGCCTCTTTTTTGGGTTATTACCGGGAAAAGTGGTTGGTTTGGAGGGAAAAATGGCGTATTTGGTAGGGAAAGTGGTGGTTTTGTGTGGGAAAGTGGTGGCCTTTCCACAATTCTGGCGGGAATTGTGGAAAGGAGCCAATGCCGGAAAGCCTGTCCTGTGCAAAAAAGGTGCCGTGTTGCGGCAACTTTTCCCTGAAGCCTCCCCTGTGGTTGGGGAGGTGCCGCGCAGCGGCGGAGGGGTTGGTTTGCTGCGGGGCCGCCGGGAAAACGGCTGCCTGCCGCTGTCTTGTTCCTTTTTGGCGTCAAAAAGGAACCGAAAAACCGCCACCGTTTCGATGCGG
>DXNX01000211.1 GCA_019413245.1 Oscillospiraceae bacterium | reverse complement strand
CTGGTGGTAAGGTAGTTCAGCGTCGTCACTTCGCTGGAGTACAGTTCCCGGTAAACGGCTGCACCCTCGGCGGTGGTACTGCCGCTGCCGCCGCCGCAAGCTGCCAGCGACACGCACATGGCACCGGAAAGCGCCAGACTGATGAACTTTTTCGTTGTGTTCATAGGGCTCACTCTCTTTCCTTCTTTCGGCCCGGAAAGGCCGTACTGCCGGACGGTTCGGGGAGTTCCGCCCGGATTTTCCCCAAATAAGACAAAAAGCAAACAAGCCCACACCGATGTGGACACTGTTTGCCCTTGAAAAACGCCTCGGGCCCGTCGACCCTCGGCGCGTCTTTGCGGAAAATAGATTGGCCTTAGTATAGCAAAAAGACGGGTGAATGTCAACCGTTCCGAGCCTCGTCCGCCGCATATTCTGTATAAAAATTCACTCGATTTTCGTTGGCGTTTCGCTTTCTCGTCCACAGGCGAAAGACGTTCCTGCCTTCTTTTTTCCCTCTGAGTCGGTTTAAAATGAAAAAAACCGGAAACGGCGATGCCTGTTTCGCTGTTTCCGGGCCCCGTAAAGGTGAATTTATTCGTTTTCAGTTCCTGCCGGTGCCTCATCGGATGACAGAATCATGTCAATGCCGGTCTGCAATGTCTCCAGGTTGATGGCGCCCACCGCCCGGGCCACCGCACCACCCTCGGCGTCTATAAAATAGGTAGAGGGCAGCGAATATACAGAGTAGGTCAGGGCGGCATCCTGTTCGGTGTCAAAATACACCGGGAAGGTATAGCCTTTTTCGGCGATAAAGTCCTGAGCCGTGGACAGCGTTTCCCGGGAGCCATCGGTCATGTTGACCATCAGGAACTGAATATCCTCTCCCTGTTCCTCATAGGCCTGCTGGAAATCGTCCATCTCGCTCTGGCAGGGGCCGCACCAGCTAGCCCAGAAGTTGACCACCACCGGCTTTCCTGTAAAGTCGGACAGCTTCACAGCGTTGCCGTCGGCATCGTACACGGTGAAATCCGGGGCCGTCTGTACCGCGGTATCATCTTCTTCCTGCGGCGGCTGGGTCTCCGCCGGCGCCGGGGTCGCAGTGGGTGCTCCGGCGGCCGGGACCGGCGTTTCCTGGCTGGCCAGCAATGTATCCGGTGTACGGCCGGCGCTCAGGTCCTTATACAGCAGCGAGGCTCCCACCAGCAGCAGTGCGAAAGCCGCCACACCAACCAACAAAGCAAGTTTTTTATTCATTTTCTCTCCCCCCACTTTCAGCTCAGGAACGTCAGCATACGGCCCAGCAGGCCGGTGGCCATCAGTACGCCCACCAGTACCAGGAAGCCGCCGCTGATGCGGTTGATAACGGTATAATGGCGTTTGATCCAGTCAAAGGCGGATTTGAGCTGGTCAATCAGCAGAGCGCTGGCCACAAACGGTACGCCCAGGCCCAGAGAGTAGGCCAGCAGCATGCCCACGCCGATCCACACACTTCCCTGCTGGGAAGCCAGCAGAAGTGCCGACCCCAGGAAAGCCCCCACGCAGGGCGTCCATCCCAGGGAGAAGATCAGGCCGAACAGAACCGAGGAGAAAAAGCCCGGTGTGCGCACAGCCGTACTGCCGGCCATACCGCCCCGGAACAGCTGCACCCGCAGCACGCCCAGAAAGTTCAGGCCAAAGAGGATGACCACCACGCCGGATACCAGATTGACCGCCGTCTGATGGGATTTAAGGAAACCGCCTACGGTGCCCGCCAGGGCCCCCATGGCCACAAAGACCAGGGTGAAGCCCAGAACGAACCCCAGGGCGCCGGTCAGGGTCTTGCGCATGCTGCGCTGCCCGCCGGCAAAATAGGATACATAAATCGGAAGCATGGGAAGCAGACAGGGTGAAACGAAGGTGATGACACCTTCCAGGAAGGAGATCAGATATTGCATCGGAGAAGGTCCTTTCTGTGATGAAAACGGGATTTGACGGAGCCATGATTTTTGGCTATACTGGCAGATAAAGGAGGTGACGGCATTGCCGTTTGAGACCTTGTTCCCGGTATGGGACCAACTGACACCGGCTCAGCAGCAGACGCTGCGGAATGCCGCCGTGCTGCATAAAGCGGCACAGGGCACCATCGTGCACGACGGTTCAGCGGACTGCCTGGGATTTTTGCTGGTGCGCAGCGGACAGCTGCGTGCCTATTTTCTTTCGGACGAAGGACGGGAGATCACCCTTTACCGCCTGTTCGAGCGGGATGCCTGCCTGTTGGCGGCTTCCTGCATGATGCCCAGCATTCAGTTTGATGTGACCATCGAAGCGGAGAAAGACAGTGAAATGTACATTGTCCCCCCGGACGTGTACAAATCCCTGATGAAGGAATCGGCCGCCGTGGCCAACTACACCAACGAGATCATGAGCACCCGGCTTTCGGATGTGATGTGGCTGATGGAGCAGGTCATGTTCCGCAGCTTCGACCGCCGCCTGGCCGGATTCCTGTTGGAGGAAAGCGAGCTGGACGGCACCACGGTGCTGAAAATCACCCACGAAAAGATCGCCAACCATCTGGGCACCGCCCGGGAAGTGGTGACCCGGATGCTGCGCTATTTTCAGAGCGAAGGCATGGTCAAGCTGTCCCGTGGGACGGTGGAGCTGACCGACATCGACCGGCTGCGTGCTTTGCAGGAATCCTGATGGCTGCCATAAGCAAAAAGCACGCCCCGCCGAAGCGGAACGTGCTTTTGCGGGCTCTGTGATTACAGCAGGGCGAGGATGCGGGCCTTGGGCAGGGCACCGACAGAGCGGTTGACCTCCTGGCCGTTCTTGATGACAACAAGGGTGGGGATGCTCATAACGCCGAACTGTGCGGCCAGAGCAGGCTGCTCATCCACGTTGATCTTGCAGACCTTGATGTCGCTGCGCTCGGCGGCGATCTCGTCCAGGATGGGGCCGACCATGCGGCACGGACCACACCAGCTGGCCCAGAAGTCCAGCAGAACGGGCTTGTCGCTGTGGAGCACTTCGTTTTCAAAGGTAGCGGACGTAATATGAAGAACAGACATCGTTAAAATCCTCCTGTTTGTGTTTTATTGCTTTCGGGGTCTTCCCCTTTGAGTATGATACTATAATACCCGTATTTTTGCAATTCTTCCGTAACTATGTCACCAAAGGGAAAAGTCATACCTTGCCTGTTGTTTCCCCGGCAAATTTCACAACTTTTTATCCATGGCACCCAAAAAGATTTTTGCCGCAAAATTTTGTATTTTGTCCACAGATGTGGTACAATCGAGAATAAGCATAAACCCGCCGGTTTCCGAGCCTTTGTGCACGGTTTCCGGACAGAAAGTATATTGGTTTTGTGAACTGTAAGGAGAGTGTTTATGGCATACTATTTTTCTGAACCTTCCCGCACGTTTGGTGAATATCTGCTGGTGCCGGGGTATTCCTCTTCTGAATGTGTCCCCAACGCGGTGAGCCTGCGTACCCCGCTGGTCAAGTACCGCAAGGGCCAGGAAGAATGCCCGCTGGAAATGAACATCCCGATGGTATCCGCCATCATGCAGTCGGTCTCCGGCGAAAAGCTGGCCATTGCCCTGGCCAAGCAGGGCGGCGTATCCTTCATCTACGGTTCTCAGACCATCGAGGAGGAAGCCGACATGGTCCGCCGTGTCAAAGCCTACAAGAAGGGCTTTGTGACCAGCGACTCCAACCTGCCTCCCGAGGCCACCCTGGCTGACGTGCTGGACCTGAAGACCCGCACCGGCCATTCCACCGTTGCCATCACCGAGGACGGCACCCCCCACGGCAAGCTGCTGGGCATCGTTGCCTCCCGCGACTATCGCCTGTCCCGCATGTCCACCGACCTGAAGGTGACCGAGTTCATGACCCCGCTGGAAAAGCTGGTCACCGCTCCCGCCACCACCAGCCTGCATGACTGCAACGACATCATCTGGGACAACAAGATC
>DXNX01000210.1 GCA_019413245.1 Oscillospiraceae bacterium | reverse complement strand
CCCGAACCCCGTTCCCCGCAGAGCTGACTCTGCTTTTTCCGCTAGCTTACTTTCGACAAAAGGAGACCCTACCCCCATGCAAAACCAGTATGACCTGATCATCGTCGGCGCCGGCCCGGCCGGTATCTTCACCGCTCTGGAACTGCTGCGCAAAAGTTCCCATCCCCAGGACCACAAGATCCTGCTGATTGAAAAGGGCAAGCCGGTGGAACGCCGCCACTGCCCCAAGGCCGAGGTGGGCCACTGCGTGAACTGCAAGCCCAACTGCGCCATCACCACCGGCTTTTCCGGCGCGGGCGCCTTCTCCGACGGCAAACTGTCTTTGTCCCGTGAGGTGGGCGGCGAGCTGCCCGAGCTCATCGG
This sequence comes from Oscillospiraceae bacterium, assembly GCA_019413245.1. GTDB lineage: Bacteria > Bacillota > Clostridia > Oscillospirales > Ruminococcaceae > Gemmiger. The sequence continues at coordinate 3,571 of DXNX01000210.1, read as the reverse complement.
CGAGGATTTTGCCCAGGAACTCATCGACTACACCGACAAGATCTATCTGGAATTCGGCGCCGACCCCCATGTGGAGGGCGTATACGAGGGCGCCGAGATCAAGGAGATCCGCAAGCGCACCATCCAGGCGGGCCTGCAGCTGGTGGACTGTCCCATCCGTCACCTGGGCACCGAGAAGGCCCAGCAGCTGTACCTGAACATCCAGAACTATCTGGCTGCCAAGGGCGTGGAGATGTGGTTTGAGACCGAGTGCGACAACATCCTGCTGGAAGGGGACGTGTGCAAGGGCGTGGTGGCCCGCAAGGCCGGCAAGCCCGATTCCGAAGCCGTGGAAGTCACCGGCCGTCAGGTGGTCATCGCCACCGGCCGCCGGGGTGCCGACTGGCTGGAAAAGATCTGCGCCGAGCACCACATCGCCCATCGCCCCGGCACCGTGGACATCGGCGTGCGTGTGGAATGCCGCAACGAGATCATGGAGACCATCAACAACGTTCTGTATGAAGGCAAGCTCATCGGCTATCCCAACCCGTGGAAGAACAAGGTCCGCACCTTCTGCCAGAATCCGGGCGGCTTTGTGGCCCAGGAAAACTATGACAACGACCTGGCGGTGGTCAACGGCCACAGCTTCAAGGACCTGAAGAGCTCCAACACCAACCTGGCCATTCTGGTCAGCCACAACTTCACCGAGCCCTTCAACCAGCCCATCGCCTACGCCCAGAAGGTGGGCGAGCTGACCAACATGCTGGGCGCCGGGCACATTCTGGTGCAGCGCTACGGCGACATCCTCAACGGCAAGCGCACCTGGCCCCAGGAACTGGCCCGCTCCAACGTCCGTCCCACCCTGAAGGACGCGGTGGCCGGCGACATCACCGCCGCCATGCCCTACCGCGCCATGGTGAACATCATCGAGTTTATCAAGATGGTGGACCATGTGGTGCCGGGCTTTGCCGCCCCCGAGACCCTGCTCTACTCTCCCGAGCTGAAGTTCTACTCCAACAAGGTCCGCATGGACACCGACCTGGAGACCAACGTGGCCAACCTGCACTGCCTGGGCGACTCCTCCGGCTGGACCCGCGGCCTGATGATGGCTTCGGTCATGGGCGTGCTCATGGGCCGCAAGCTCATTGAAAATCACGATTTCTGATTTTTCGCTTTTTCACAACAAATAAAATCCCCGGCACGAAGCATCCGCCTCGTGCCGGGGATTTTTTATGCTGCTATGGGAGGAAGTTTGTCGGCATCAGCCGGCAGCGTTCTCGGTGGTGGAAGCAGAACTGTTGCTGCCTTCACCCAGCACCACCTGGTAGGTGGCCATCTTGCCGTCACGCTCGATCTGCAGGTTGACGGTGTCGCCCACCGCCTTCTGCTGCAGGTAGCCGGTCAGGTCACTGCTCTGGGAGACCGAGTTGTCATCAATGGCGATGATGCGGTCGCCCACCTGCAGGCCCGCGTTGGCAGCACCGCTGCCCGGGGTGATCTGGTAGATATACACGCCGTAGTCGGACACGCCGAACTGCATGGCGTTCTGTTCATTGACGGTCACCACGGTGACGCCCAGCGCCGGGCGCTTGACATAGCCGCTCTCGATGAGGTCCTGGGCAATGTCCATGGCCGTGTTGATGGGGATGGCGAAGCCCAGACCTTCAGCGTTGGTAGCTTCACCGGTGTTGGTAGTGGAACCGCTCTTGGCGTTGACAATGCCGATGAGTTCGCCCTGGCCGTTGAACAGGCCGCCGCCGGAGTTGCCCGGGCTGATGGCCGCGTCGGTCTGGATCAGGCTCATCTCATTGCTTTCCACTTCCACCGAACGGTTCACCGCGCTGATGATGCCGTCGGTAACGGTGCCGCTCAGGGTACCCAGCGGGTTGCCCACGGCCACAGCCAGCTCGCCCACCGCCAGCGCATCGGAATCACCGATGGTGGCAGCACTCAGGCCGGTAGCGTCGATCTTGACCACCGCAATGTCGGAGGTGGTATCCGCCCCCACCACGGTGGCGGTGTACTCGGTGTTATCGGACAGCTGCACCTTGATGTTGGTGGCACCGTTGACCACATGGGCGCAGGTCAGGATGTAGCCGTCCTGGCTGATGATGACACCGGAACCGGCACCGCTCTGCACATAGTTGCCGAACCAGCTGTTGGTGCTGACCATCTGCTCAGTGGTGATAGCCACCACACTGGGCTGTGCCTTGGCGGCAATGTCGGTCATGGACAGGTTGTTGCCGTCGGCGCTGCCCAGACCGGCAGCCGAAGTCGTATCATCACGCTGGACCTGCTGCACCACGACCTGGCTGCCGGTCAGACCGGCACGGGAGGCCACAACGGTGCCCAGCACGCCGCCGCCGAAGCCCAGGACCACGGCGCCGACGCCGGCCAGCACGCGCAGACCGACCTTTTTGCCGTTGCCGCTGTGGTGTTTGCGGGGCGGATGCGGCGGGTTGGGCTGTGCGCCGTACCCGTTCACCGGGCCGTTGGGGCCGGCCGGGCCGCCGGGGTTGCCGCCCATGTGGGGCGCAGAGTAGCCGTTATCGGACGCCGTGCCGTTGTAAGGCTGGGACGCCTGTTCCTGGCTGGTATAATCGGTGCGGGCGGTGTTGGCGGTGTTCATGCCGCTGCTGCCCACATTGGGGTACCCACCCGCGGTATTTTCAGTTGCGGAGCCCTGGGGCGGATTCTGTCCGCCCGTGGGCGGGGTATTCTGCGGGTTCTGGTTGTACAGACCCGAGTAATCGTATTCGCTCATGGTTTTACGCACTCCTTTTATCTATTTCATAGAACGCAGGGCAGGTGCAAAAGCACCTCCGGCTCTTTCTTTCGAGCTTGGTTCCCAGTATAGGCGCCAATTGTGAAATTGGTTTATCCTGACCGTGAAACAAATGTGAAATGCCGCCTTTTTTTGTTCCGCCCCCGCCCTTGACAAAATCCGGTTATTCGCCGTATTCTAATGACAAATCCAGGCAGGGAAGGAGCATTTTCATGCAGGTCACACAGCAGGACGACCGCTATCTTTTATATAAAGAATCCACCCTCATCGGGCAGGCCGAACTGGACCACGGCCGCATCACCATGTTCACGGTGCAGCCCCAGTGGCGCAACCGGGGATACGGCAGTTACCTCATGCGGGAAATGCTGCGTCTGAACGACGGCTTTGCCCGTCAGGCGCCCAGCTGTTTTACGGCTCCCATGCCGGAAAATGCCGCTGCGGCCGCGCTGCTGCGCAAGTTCGACTTTTCTCCCACAGGGGCGCCGGACGGCTCCTGGCAGCGGGCACGCACACCCGACCTGACCGCCGTGGAGCTGTGTCACCGGTTTCTGGACAATCTGCTGCCGGTGGGCGGGTCCTTTCTGGATGCCACCTGCGGCAACGGTCACGACACCCTGTTTCTGTGCCGCAAAGCAGCCCCGGGCGGCCGGGTGCTGGCCATGGACATCCAGCCCGCGGCGGTGGAGGCCACCAACCGCCTGCTGGCGGAAAACGGCCTGCAGGGGGTGGGCCGGGCCATTGTCTGCAACCACCGGGATCTGGGGCACCTGATCCCGGTGGTTGCAGACAATGGCTCGGCCCACCCCC
>DXNX01000021.1 GCA_019413245.1 Oscillospiraceae bacterium | reverse complement strand
GACCCAGACCGGCAAGGGTTCCCGCGCCAAGAAGGCAGCCGGCAAAGGCGCCCGCCGTTCCGCCAAATAAACCACGCTGAAACAGACCTTTCCACCCCGCCCGCGGCCTTGCCGCTGGCGGGGTTTGCTGGTATAATGAGGGGTAAGACTTCGCCCGCTCTGCCCCCGGCTGCGGGGACGGCGGGGCCCGGGCCGCGGCAGGAAGGGTTCTGCGGCGGCCGTTTTGCCTGTTTTGCCACCGAAAGGCTTTCTCATGACCTATTATTCCCTTGTCTTTCCCCTGTTTTTTGCGGTGTCGGTGCTGGCGTTCTGGCTGGTGCCGCCCAAAGCCCGGGCCGCCGTGCTGCTGGCGGCAGGGGTGTGTTATATGGCCAGCTGGGGTGCCGTGTCCCTGGGCATCCTGGCCGGTGTGACCCTGTTCACCTGGGTCTGCGGCCGGGGCCTGGCCGCCGCCAGAACCGATGCCGGACGCCGGTTCTTCCTGGTACTGGGACTGCTGGGCAGCGCGGGGTATCTGTTCGCCCGCAAGGCCGTGACCCTGGCTTCCCCGGGTACGGCGCTGCTGGCTGCCACCGGTCTAGCCTTTTACGCCCTGCAGGCCGCGTCCTATCTGGCGGACGTGTACAAAAGCAAATGCCCGGTGCAGAAAAACCTTCTGAAATACGCCGTGTACATGAGCTTTTTTCCCCGGGTGCTCAGCGGTCCCATCGGCCGGGCGGAGGAATTCTTCCCCCAGCTGGATTCCTTGTGTTCCGGGCATCGCCGGTGCGAGCCGGCGGAACTGCAGCGGGGACTCATCACCATGCTGGGCGGCTGGACCGAAAAGCTGGTGCTGGCCAACCTGCTCTCCGCCTGGGTGAACGCCGTATACGCCCAGTGGACCGAATGCAGCGCCCCGGTGGTGCTGGTGGGCGGGCTGTTCTTCGGCTTCTCCCTCTACTTTGATTTTGCCGGGTACAGCCATCTGGCCCTGGGAGCTTCCCGGGTGCTGGGCTTTACCCTGGCGCCCAACTTCCGCCGCCCCTACTTTGCCCAGAGCCTGGGCGAGTTCTGGCAGCGGTGGCACATCTCCCTGTCCAGCTGGCTGCGGGATTATATCTACATCCCGTTGGGCGGCAGCCGCCATGGCACCCCCCGCCGGGTGTTCAACCTGATCGTGACCTTTCTGGTCAGCGGGCTGTGGCACGGCAGCGGGTGGCAGTACCTGTTCTGGGGGCTGCTCCACGGGCTGATGCAGAGCATCGGCGCCCTGACCCGGCCGCTGCGCCGCCGGTTCGCCGACTGGGGCGGCACCGCCGGGGTATGGCTGCGCCGGGTGTTCATCGCCCTGTGTGCCAACGGGGCGTTCCTCTTCTTCGGGGCGCCCAGTCTGGGGCAGGGCTTCGGCATGGTGGGCCGCATTGCGAGCGGCGCCGCCGGGCTGGGATTCCTGGACCTGGGGGTGTCCGGCACCGAGCTGGCGTTCCTGCTGCTGGCGCTGGTGCTGGCCTTCGGCCTGGACCTGGCGGCCGAGCGGGCGGAGAACGCCGGTTCCTGCCTGTACGAGCGGTTTTCCGCTTTGCCCGGGGCGGTGCGCGCTGCCGCGCTGCTGGTGCTGGCCGTGACCGTGCTGGTCTTCGCCTGCCGGTTGGTGGGCGGGGATGCGGCGGCCTTCTACTACGCACAGTTTTAAGGGAGGGCCGCAGCCATGAAAGCATTTCTTCTTCGTCTGGCGGCCTTTGTGCTGGCCGCACTGGTGTTGTTCTGCGGGGTGCTGGGGCTTTCGGCCTTTGCCCCGTTCTCGGAGATTTTTGCCAAGCTCACCAGTTCCACCGACTATTCCGCCTCGGCCAGTGAGGAGATCGGCGGCCACATCGCCAACGTGCAGGCCGACGACGGCGCCGCCGCCCTGATTCTGGGGGACAGTGTCTGCTGGCAGGTGTTCGACCCCTTCAGCCTGTGCAACACGGCGTACCGCATCGACGGCAGCAACCGGGCGGTGACCATCGCCGGGCAGTATCTGCTGGCCAAAGCCTTTCTGGACGCCCACCCCGGCGCCACCGACGTGTATCTCATCCTGACGCCGGAGAGCTTTTCTGCCGGGTTTGACGCCGGGTACGGCTACCAGTACGCGGCGGCCCCCTTTGCGGCGGCCGGGCTGCTGGGCGGGCTGGATGAGACCACCCGGGCAGAACTGATCGCGGCCTACGGCGCGCCTTTCCTCACCGGGAGCTTTGCCCGGTGGGCGGACGCCTCGCCGCTGGTGAAAAAACTCTACCTCAACGCCCTGGAACTGCTTCCCGCCCAGGAAAACGCCGGGCCGCTCATTCCCCTGGCGGAGCGCAACCTGCGGAATCTGGCCGACCTGTGCGCCGAGCGGGGGGCAGCCTTCCACCTGCTGTGCGCGCCCCTGGCCGACACCGAGGACCGCCGCAGTACCATGGCGGCGCTGGAAGCGGCTTTCCGGGATGCGGGGCTGTACGATGCCTGTGCGACCTATTTCACCGAAACGCCCTGGTACGACCCGGCCCTGTTCGGGGAGGACGGCATTCATTTTGACACTACGGTGGCCGATATGGATTTCTGCGCCCAGGTGGTGCGGGACATCCAGGCTTCCACCGGCCTGCTGGACGGGCTGGTGCTGAGCTACGACTGACCGATGGACGTATATTGACTTTGGAAAGGCGGTTTTTCATGCAGTTCAGTGAACTTTCGATCCGTGAACCCATTCTGCGGGCCACCAAGGAGATGGGCTTTACCGAGATGACCGAGATCCAGCAGAAGGCCATTCCCCTGATGCTGGACGGCCACGACATGATTGCCAAGGCCCCCACCGGCACCGGCAAGACGGTAGCTTTCGGCATTCCGGTGCTGGAAAAGGTGGCCGACGCCCCCGCGGGCGCCCCCAAGGCGGTGATTTTAAGCCCCACCCGGGAACTGGCCCAGCAGATCGCCCAGGACCTGCGCAATCTGGCCCAGTTTTTGCCGGAAGTCAAGGTGGTGTGCGTCTACGGCGGCGCCGGCATGGACAAGCAGCAGCGCCAGCTGAAGGCGGGCTGCCAGGTGGTGGTGGCCACCCCGGGGCGGCTGATGGACCATTACCGTCACCACGCCATCGACCTCTCTCAGGTGGAGACCATCGTGCTGGATGAGGCCGACGAGATGCTGAACATGGGCTTTTACAAGGACGTGCGCCACATCATCGACCTGATGAAACACCGCAAGAGCCTGTCCATGTTCTCGGCCACCATCAGCCGGGAGGTGCTGGACATCGGCTGGCTGTACCAGAAGAACGCCGCCGAAGTCAGCGTGCAGCCGGTGGAGGATTCCAGCCCCAAGATCGACCAGTTCAAGCTGCTGACCACCGGCCGGGACAAGCTGGCCGACCTGGCCCAGATCATCATTTCCAAGGATTACAAGCGGGTGATGGTCTTCTGCAACACCAAGTACAACACTGGCATGCTGGCCAACCAGCTGGCCCGGCTGAACTTCAACGTGGACTGCCTGCACGGGGACCTGTCCCAGGCGGAACGCACCCGCATCATGCAGCGGTTCAAGGCCGGGGAGATCGCCGTGCTGGTGGCCACCGACGTGGCCGCCCGGGGCATCGACGTGTCCGACGTGGACGCGGTCATCAACTACGATGTGCCCGAGGAAAACGAGCACTACACCCACCGCATCGGCCGCACCGGCCGCGCCCGCCGGGAAGGCGCCAGCTACCTCTTCTACACCAAGGAGGAGACCAAGCGGGTGGATACCCTGCTGCGCCTGACCCGCAACACCGACGACTGCCGGGCCGTGCATTTCGATTTCAACCACGAGAATCTGGTGGTGGAGGAGAACGCCCCCACCGACCGCTTCCAGGTCAAGTGCTATTTCTGAGTGAGCTGTATGCAAGAGACACTGTATCATAACGGCCGCATTTACTGCGGCGACGGGCGCACCTGCACCGCTTTGTGGGTGCGGGACGGCCGGATTTTCCACATTGGAAACGAAGAACTGTTGAAAGAGGCCGGCGGTGTTCCCGCCGTGGACTTGCACGGGGCCTGGGTGTTCCCCGGCTTCAACGACAGCCACCTGCATCTGTTGGACGTGGGCCGGGGGCTGGGGGCCATCGACCTGTTCGGGGCCATCTCCCCCGCCGACATGGCTGCCCGCTGCGCCGAGTTCATCCGCTGCCGGAACATTCCCGCCGGGCGGGCCATTTACGGCAACGGCTGGAACCAGGACAAATTCACAGGCGCCCCGGTGCTGCCCACCCGGGCGGACCTGGACGCCCTGGTGCCGGACCATCCCCTGCTGCTGGACCGGGTGTGCGGGCACATCATGGTGTGCAACACCGCCGCCCTGCAAGCGGCGGGCATCACCGCCGATACCCCGGTGCCGGAAGGCGGCGGCATCGACCTGGGGCCGGACGGGCAGCCCAACGGTCTTTTGCGGGACAACGCCATTTCCCTGGTGCGCAGGATCCTGCCCGCCGAGAGTGTGGAGGACATCAAGGCCGAATTCGTGGCCGCCTGCGCCCGGGCGGTGTCCCGGGGGCTGACCACCGTGCAGACCTGCGACATCCGCAGCCGGGACTGGCCGCTGGTGGTGCAGGCGCTGCGGGAGCTGGACGAAGCGGGGCTTCTGCCCCTGCGCCTGACCATGCAGTGCGCCCTGGACACCCCGGAGGACCTGCAGGCCTTTTTGAATGCCCATATTGAGAACGGCCGCATGTGGAAGATCGGCCCTTTGAAGCTGTTCCTGGACGGGTCCCTGGGAGCCCGCACCGCCTGGATGCGCCAGGACTACGCCGACGAGCCGGGGCAGCGGGGCCTGTGCTGCCTGGACCAGGACACCGCCCTGACCATGGCCCGCACCGCCGACGCGGCGGGCATGCAGGTAGTGGCCCATGCCATCGGGGACGCGGCGGTGGACGAGATGCTCAATGTCATTGAGGCCCTGTGCCCCGACGGAAGCAACCCCCGCCGCCACGGGGTGGTGCATTGCCAGATCACCACCCGGGACCAGTGGGACCGGTTTGCGGCCCTGCATGCCGGGGCGCTGGTGCAGCCGGTGTTCCTGGATTACGACCACACCATCGTCACCGCCCGGTGCGGCGCGGACCTGGCCGCCACCAGCTATGCCTTCGGCACGGCGGTGCGGCTGGGGGTGCCGGTGAGCTACGGCACCGACGCCCCGGTGGAGGCCCTGGACCCGCTGCGCAACTTCTACTGTGCCGTGACCCGCCGTCCCCTGGCCGGGGGCGCGCCCTGGCAGCCGGAAGAAGCCGTGACCCGGGCCCAGGCCCTGGCCTGCTACACCCGGGGCGGGGCGTACAACGAGTTTGCGGAAACCGAAAAGGGACTGCTGCTGCCGGGGTACCTGGCGGATTTTGTGGTGCTGGACGGCGACCTGCTCACCGTGCCGGAGGAACAGCTGCTGCAGCTGCGGGTACTGGCCACCGTGGTGGGAGGACGGGAGGTTTATACCGCCTGAGATTCCTTCCCCTGGCTGCCGTCCCCCAAGGCTCCCCTGTGCAAGGGGAGCTGGCGCCGAAGGCGACTGAGGGGTTGTGGACCTGGCGTTTTTACCCGGTAACGGGTTGCATGGCAGGGTTTACAACCCCTCCGGGGCTGCGCCCCACCTCCCCTTACACAGGGGAGGCTTTCCGGGAGCGCCATTTAAAAAATTTTCCTTGCTCAGGCCCCCCCCAGGGCCTGAGAAGGCCGTCCCGGAGGGGTGGCCGCATAACGGGTCCAGGGCGCAGCCCTGGTCGGCGTCCACCGCCTCGAAACGGTGGCGGTTTTTCGGTTCCTTTTTGACGCCAAAAAGGAACAAGCCAACAGCAGACTGCCGTTTACCAAAAAAACACCCCGCCCCCGGTCCCCTGCGTTTTGCAGGCTGGACCAGGGGCGGGGTTGCTTTATTTTCCGGGAAATCAGTTGCCCATGAACTCGCTCAGGCGCAGCACATTCTCCTGGCTGCCGGACACGATCATGGCGTCGTCGGTGCGGAAGACGTAGTCCGGGTGGACCATCTCGATGACATCCGGGCCGTTGACGATGGCAATGATGTTCAGCCCGAACCGGGCGCGCAGGTTCACCTCGGCCACCGTCTGACCCACGAACTTATCAGGCACCAGGAACTTGGTGATGTTGATCTTCTCGCTGAGCTGGATAAAGTCCAGCATGCGGGAGATCTCCAGCCGCTTGGCCAGGCGCACGGCCATGTCCCGCTCGGGGTACACGACCTCGGCGCCCAGGCGGCGCAGGATCTCGCCGTGCTCGATGCTGGTGGCCTTGGAAATGACCTTGGGAATGCCCAGGTCCACCAGGTTCAGGGTGGTCAGGATGGACGATTCCATATGCTCGCCGATGCACACCACCGCCACGTCGCAGTTCTGGATGCCTGTTTCCTCCAGGGACTTCTTGTCCAGGCTCTTGACCACGATGGCGTTGTCGGTGAATTCCCGCAGTTCGCGGACTTTTTCTTCGTCCCGGTCGATGACCAGCAGGTCTGCCCCCGCCTTGCCCAGTTCTTTGGCCAGCGCGGTACCGAACCGGCCCAGGCCCACAATGCCGTAGGACTGCTTTTCTGCTTTGGGTTTGCCAAACATAGTTTTTCCTCCGTTGTGATTAACCGATCGAGATATTGCCCTCGATGTAGCGGGTGCGTTCGCCCCGGGTGAAGTGCCACAGGGTGGCGATGGTCAGGGGGCCCAGGCGGCCGATATACATGATCACGATGCTCAGCAGCTTGCTGGGCACGCTCAGCCCGCCGGTGATGCCGGTGGACAGGCCTACGGTGCCGAAAGCGCTGACCACCTCGAACAGAATGTCCCGGATCTCCAGCTGGGGCTCAAACACGGCCATGAGGTAGGTGCCGGTGACCACCACGCCCAGTGCCAGCAGGGTGATGACCGCCGCCTTGCGGAAGGCGTCCCGGGGGAGTGCGTAGTGGAAGGCCTTTTCGCTGTGGTTGGTGGCGGCAGACTTGATGCCCTGCAGCAGGGTAAAGAAGGTGGTGGTCTTGATACCGCCGCCGGTGGACCCCGGAGAGGCACCGATGAACATGAGGGCGATCATCACCAGCAGGCCCGCGTCGGTAAAGCCGGACAGCGGGTAGGTGGCGAAGCCGGCGGTGCGGGCGGACACACTGTTGAAGAAGGCGCCCAGCCAGGTGATGTCCTCGGTGGCCTTGAGCAGCAGGGTGCCCACGATGAGCAGCGCCGCGGTGACGGTCATGACCACCTTGGTGTGCATGGAAAACTTTTTCCAGTGCGGGCCCACGGCCACCACTTCCCGGATGACCCAGAAACCGATACCGCCGCAGATGATGAGGGCACTGGTGACCAGGTTGAGCAGCACATCATCCTTATAGGGGATCAGGCTGGTGCCGCCGCCAAGGATGTCGAAGCCGGAGTTGTTGAAGGCCGCCACCGAATGGAAGATGCTGATGCCGATGGCCTGGGGCCAGGGGCGGGTGCGCACAAAGGAAAAGAAGCTGAGCACCGCGCCCGCCGCCTCAAAGATCAGGGTGGTCCAGAAGATGCTGCGGATGAACTGCACGATGCCGTGGCCGGTGTCCAGGTTCATGGCTTCCCGGACCACGTTGCGGCCTTTCAGGTCCACCCGGCGGCCCATGAGCACGATGATGCCGGCGCCCACCGCCGTGACGCCCAGGCCGCCCACCTGGATGAGAGCCCCCAGGATGAACTGTCCCAGGGGGGTGAAGGTATCCCCGGCATCCACCGTGATGAGGCCGGTCACGCAGACGGCGCTGGTGGAGGTATACAGGGAATCGATGTATTGCAGGTCCACACCGGGGCGCACGCTGCAGGGCAGCATGAGCAGCACCGAGCCCAGCAGAATGGCTGCGGCAAAGCCCAGGGCGATGATGCGCGGGGTGGAAAGATGCTTGCGTATCTGTTTGGTCATGAGGTCTTGCTTTCTCCCTCTTTCGGGTGATTTATTCGCTGTACATGCGGTAGCCCACGCCCAGTTCGTTGGCGATGTAGGGGTTTTCGCCGGGGCGCGCGCCCAGTTTTTTGCGGATATTGGCCATGTTCACCTGCAGCTTTTTCACGCTGCCGGCGTCGGCGGTGCCCCACACCCCCTGGATGATGGCGGAGTAGGTCATCACCTTGCCGGCGTGCTGGGCCAGCAGGGCCACAATGTTGTATTCGGTCTGGGTCAGGCGCACAGCCTCCCCGTCCAGGCTCACGTCCCGGGCGTCGTAGTCGATGCGCAGCCCCCGCACCTGAAAGCATTCGCCGGGGGCCGCAGGGCCGGGACGGCGGTCCCGCAAAGCGGCCCGCACCCGGGCCAGCAGTTCCCCGGTACCGAATGGTTTGGTGATATAATCGTTGGCGCCCAGGTCCAGGGCCTCCACCTTGTCCCGCTCGTCGCTGCGGGCGCTGAGCACCAGAATGGGCGCTGCGCCCCCGGCCGCCCGAACGGTGCGGATGAAGTCGGTGCCGTCGGCGTCGGGCAGGCCCAGGTCCAGCAGCACCAGGTCCGGGCAGTGGGAAGAATACATCATCTCGCCCTGGGCGCAGGTGGCGGCGGTGAGCACCTGATAGCCGTTGCTTTCCAGAATGGCCCCCATAAAACTGCGGATGTTGGCTTCGTCGTCAATGATGAGGACCTTGTATTTATTATTTCCCACAGGTCAGGCCTCCTTGTCGGCAGAATCGGCTTCGGGTTCCAGCGCCAGGGCAAACCGGAACACCGCGCCGCCTCCGGGGCGGTTGCCGCCGGTGATGGTGCCCCCGTGGGCCCGGATGATGGTGGCGCACACCGAGAGCCCGATGCCCATATTCTTATGCCCGTCGGCGCCGTCCATGCGGCCGTCGAACAGGCTGTCCAGCCGGTCCCGGGGGATGCCGCAGCCGTTGTCGGCCACCTCAAAGACGGCTTTATCCTCCTTGCAGTAGACCCGCAGCCACAGTTCGGTCATGCCTTCGGCGTGCTGCACGGCGTTTTCCAGCAGGTTGATGATGACCTGCTCGATGAGCACCGCATCCATGGGGATGCTGAGGAATTCGTCCGGGATGTCCACCTGCACCGCCTGGCCCGGGTACCGCTTGCGGAACTTGATGAGCACGCTGTCGATGAGTTCTTCCAGCACGGTGGGGGTCTTGACGATGCGCACCTTGCCGCCGTCGATGCGGGTGACCGAGAGCAGGTTCTCCACCATGCGGATGAGCCAGTCGGCCTCCTCCCGCACCTCCCCCAGCAGCTTGATCTGCTGGGCTTTGGGCAGGCGGTCGTAGTTTTCGATGATGGCGGAGCAGGAACCGTAGATGGTGGTCAGCGGGGTGCGCAGATCATGGGAGATGGCCCTTAACAGGTTGGCCCGCATGGATTCCCGGGCGGTCTCACTGCGCACCTGTTCCTGGCGCTTGCGCTGGGTGGCCAGGGTACTGGTGATGATGGTCACGGCCAGCATGATGGCGGTGGACAGGATGTTTTCCCGCACCGTCAGGTTGAACACAAAATAGGGTGCGGTGAACACATAGTTCACCGCCAGTACACTGATGAGGGACGCCGCGATCCCGTAGATGTAGCCGTCGGTGACCAGGGCGACCAGGTCCACGGCCAGCACAAAGACTGCCGGGACCAGGGTCCGGGAGGAGGTCTCCTGTTGCTGCTGCAACAGCCAGCAGCAGGCCAGCGCCCCCGCCAGAATGCCCAGCGTGCGGGCTGCATCCCGCACCACGGCGCGGGGGTTGAGCATAGGACCGTTCCCTCCCTTTACGGCGGCGGGCAGACCCCGCCGGACTTATTATAGCACGCACCGGGCAAAGATTCGGCTAAATCTGACCCTTGCCCGGATTCCTTACAGCCTACCACGTTTTGCACGTTCTGGCAAGGGGGCCGGAAAAACGGACAAAAAAAGCCGTTTCCGGCGCGGCAGCGCCAAAAACGGCTTTTCGTTCTCCAGGCAGGAAAACGCCTTATTTGTCGGCGCAGTCCTCACACAGACCGGTCACGATGAAGTTGAAGCTCTCCGCCTTGATACCCGGGCAGGAAGCCACCAGCTCGCTGAGTTTGTCGGTGGACACCGGCAGGTTGCTCACCCGTTTGCACTTGCGGCAATACAGGTGCTGGTGCTCGGTCAGTTCCCAGTCGAAGCGGTCCGCTTCCCCCGGGACGCCGATGCGCCGCAGCTTGCCCGTTTCCACCAGCAGGTTCAGGTTGCGGTACACGGTGCCCAGGCTCAGGTGCGGGCAGTTTTTCCGCGTGAGCTGATAGATCTGGGCCGCCGTCATGTGCTCCTTGGTCTTCTGGATGGTCTCGATGATCAGTTGTCTTTGCCACGAATAATTCATTTTTTCTCACCAACCTGTAAACTGGCAATACGCCATATTCGCATACACTATAATAATATACTTCTCAACGTGCAATCGTCAAGATGTGCAAAAAGAAAATTCGGCCCGTGCGGCGGTTTTTTCCACGCGGGCTTTTTTTCGGCGTGCGGGTGTGCTATACTGGAACACAGCCAATCGCAAGGAGGTCTTTTACCCATGCCGGGTTTTCTGATTTTGATTCTGGTGTTCGTCGTGCTGGCGGTGGCCATCGTCTTTATCTGCAACCAGGGGGAAGGCTGGCACGCGGGCTGCGGCGGCAACTGCGCCGCCTGCCGCCATCGCTGTGAGGATGCCTCCGACCCCAAACCCACCGAACACAAAGAGAACTGAACCACAAGGCTCCCGGTCCGTGCGGCCGGGGGCCCTTTGCTTTATCCGGCGGCGGCTTCCCCGATGATGTCCGCAATGGCGGCGGCATCGGTGCCGGTCAGGCGCCAGGTATAGGTGATCTCGCTCACCGGCATTTCGGCGGTTTCGGCAGTGTCCTGCCCGGCGGCGGGCTGCCGTACCCGGGAATAGGTGGTACAGGCCACAGCCAGGCCGTCCTCCACTTCAATGGTGTAGCGCAGTTCCTCATACTGCGCCCGGGCGGCACTCTCCCGCGCCTGGCGGCGCTCCTCGGCGTCGCTGGCCAGTCCCCGGTCAATGAGGGCCTGCTCCTCCGCCTCCATGGCCGCCAGCTGCTGTTCCACCATGGCGGGGAAGGCTCCCTCCCCCACCTGGACCGTATACACCCCGTCGGCTTTGGTCACGGTCACGTCCTTTTCGTCCTCCGGCCAGGTGACCAGCGGCATCCAGGACAGGTTGGCCGCGGCGGCGATGCCGGTATCGTCCTTGGCCCAGGATTCGCCGTCAAACCAGTAATACACCCCGTCGATGAGGGCGGACCCGTTCTCGAACAGGGGGTCCCCGTTCACATCGTAGGTGGTCATCTTCTGCATGGCATCGCTGCCGGTGCGCCACATGCGCTGGGTCATGCTCAGCCCGTCGGCGTCATTTTCGCCCTGCACCGTCATTTTGGTGTCGGCCACCACGGCGTAATCGGGCAGGGCTGCGGTGGCGGACAGGGCCTGCAGCACTTCGGCCGCTGCGGCGCTGTCGTGCCGGGAGCAGCTGCCCAGAAGCAGGCACAGCACCGCCAGCAGGGCGGCCGTGCACACGGGGATGCGTTTCATGGAAGACACCTCCTTTTTTGGGGGCGCGCAATTGCGAATATATCCGATTTCAGTATACCGCACCCCGGCCGGTTCCTGCAATGGGCAGGCTGGCCAAAAAACGGGTCTGTCTTTTGTGTGCGCACATGGATGCAGGCCCCGGGGAACCTTTTAAAAAGCAAGAAGGAGGAATTTCCTTGCAAACCATCCGAAATGCCTTCCGCCGGAGCCTGCCGGTACTGGCGGGGTACCTGGTGCTGGGCGCCGGGTTCGGCATGATGATGAAATCCGCCGGCTACGGCGCCGGCTGGACCTTTGCCATGAGCCTGTTCGTCTACGCCGGGTCGATGCAGTACGCGGCGGTGGGCCTGCTGAGTGCCGGGGCGTCCCTGGTCACCATCGCCCTGACCACCCTGCTGGTCAATGCCCGGCACCTGTTTTACGGCATCTCCATGCTGGAGCCCTACCGCAAAGCCGGGGCCGCCCGGCCGTACCTGATCTTTTCCCTCACCGACGAGACCTATTCCCTGGTGTGCGGCGGCAAAGACAGCATCCGGGACTGCCTGGCGCTCTCCCTGCTGGACCAGGCATACTGGGTGGCGGGCAGCGTGATGGGTGCCCTGCTGGGGGAGGTGCTGCCCTTCTCCACCGAGGGGGTGGACTTTGCCCTGACCGCGTTGTTCCTCACCGTCTTTACCGACCAATGGCTGCACAGCAAGACCCATTTTCCCGCCCTGTGCGGGGTGGGGGTATCGGTTCTGTGTCTGGCGGTGTTCGGGCCGGACCGGTTCCTCATCCCGGCCATGGCGGGCATCACCACCCTTTTGCTGGCCGCCGGACTGCGGCAGAAACAGACCGTGCCGGACAAGGAGGTTCCCCATGACTGAAACTGCCTATCTGACGGCGGCCATCGCCGTCATGGCCCTGGTCACCGCCGGGCTGCGGTTTGCCCCGTTCCTGCTGCTGGGCAGGCGGCGCACGCCCCGGCTGGTGGTATATCTGGGCAAAGTATTTCCCTGCGCCACCGTGGGCATGCTGGCGGTGTACGGGCTGAAAGGTCTTTCCTTTGCCGCGGCAGGGAGTTTTGTGCCCCAGCTGCTGGCCGCCGCCGTGGTGGTGGGCAGCTATGTGTGGAAGCGCAATTCCCTGCTGAGCATCGTGGGCGGCACGGCGCTGTACATGGTGCTGGTGCAGACGGTGTTCTGAGCGCCGCCGCCTTGCGGAACACCGTCAAAGCGGGTATACTAGAGGTAACTATCTTCCAGCGGGAGGGACCTATCTTATGACGGCCGAACGTTTTCGTTTTGACGGGCAGCAGCCCTGTGACCTGCGTGCCCTGCCCACCGATTCCGGGGATGCCCGGGAGGACAAACAGAAGTACCTGGCGCGCACCGCCGAAAACCTGGCCGAGATGGGCCGTTTGCAGGACGCCTTTTACGCCGACGGCCGGGAGGGCCTGGTGGTCATTCTGCAGGCGCTGGACGCCGCCGGCAAGGACAGTACCGTGAAGCATGTGATGGGCGGGCTGAACCCCCAGGGCGTGACGGTGCACAGCTTCAAGCAGCCCTCGGCGGAGGAACTGTCCCATGATTTTCTGTGGCGGGCCAACCAGGCCCTGCCGCCCCGGGGCGGCATTGCCATCTTCAACCGCAGCTATTACGAGGACGTGCTGGTGGTGCAGGTCCACGACCTGCAGAAGACCTACCGCATGCCGCCCCGCACCACCGACATCGGTCAGCGGGAGTTCTTCCACCGGCGGTACCGGCAGATCCGGGACTACGAGCGGTATCTGTACGAGAACGGCTACCGGGTGCTGAAGATCTTTCTGAACGTATCCAAGGAGAAGCAGAAGGAGCGGTTCCTGGAGCGCATCGACACCCCGGCCAAGAACTGGAAGTTTTCCCAGTCCGACCTGAAAGAGCGGGCCTTGTTTGATGAGTACGCCAAGGTCATCGGGGAGGTCATTTCGGCCACCGCCACCCCCGACTGCCCGTGGTATGTGGTCCCCGCCGACCAGAAATGGTACACCCGGTACCTGGTCAGCGAGCTGGTGACCGACGCGCTGCGCCAGAGCTGCCACGAATACCCCGCCCTGCCCGACGAAGCCCGGGCCAAGCTGCGGGAATGCCGCCGCCAGCTGCTGGAAGAAGACTGAACAAAGGAGGCGAAATATGGCGCCCATCCGTGTTTTGCAGGTCATGCCGGCCATGGATGCCGGCGGTATGGAAACGTTCGTGATGAACGTGTACCGTACCATCGACCGCGACCTGGTGCAGTTTGATTTTCTGTACCATTACGACAAGCCCTGCCTGTACGATTACGAGATCCAGGCCCTGGGGGGCAAGATCACCAAGCTGACCATCCGGCAGGACAACAACCTGCCCCGGTATCTCCGCCAGCTGGACGCCTTTTTTGCCGCCCATCCGGAATACCGCATCATCCACGGCCATTACAGCGGGTTCGGCATGTTTTACAACGCCGCCGCCCGCCGCCGGGGGGTACCCGTGCGGGTGGGCCACAGCCACAACACCGCCTATGAGCCCAATCTGGTGGGCAGGCTGGACAAACTCATGAGTTCCCGGTTCGACAAGGACCTGACCGACCGGTTTGCCTGCAGCCGCAAGGCCGGGGAGATGCTGTTCGGCAAAAGTCCCTTCACCGTGCTGCCCAACGGGGTGGACACCGACCGGTTTGCCCATCCCGACCCCGACGCCCGTCCCCAGCTGCGGGAACATCTGGGGGTCAGGGACGGGGAGATCCTGCTGGGCCATGTGGGCCGGTTCTCGGCCCAGAAAAACCACGCGGGGCTGCTGCGCATCTTTGCGGACCTGCTGCCCAAACTGCCCAACGCCCGGCTGCTGCTGCTGGGCGGCGGCCCCCTGGAGGAGGACACCCGCGCCCTGGCCAGGGAGCTGGGGGTGGCGGACAAGGTGATCTTTGCGGGGGTGCGCACCAATGTGCAGGCCTTCTATGCCGCCATGGACGCCTTTTTGCTGCCCAGCCTGTTTGAGGGCCTGCCGGTGGTGCTGGTGGAAGCCCAGGCTTCCGGCCTGCCCTGCTTTGTGTCCGACACGGTGGACCGGGGCGCGGCCTTTGCCCCCAACGTGACCTTTTTGCCCCTGGACCGGCCGGAGATCTGGGCCCACGCCATCCGGTACACCGACCTGACCCGCAATCCCCACGCCCAGCAGGACGCAATGGACGCCGGGTTCGACATACATACCAGTGCCCGCATTTTGCAGGAATTCTACCTGCGCCGCTGGCAGGAGGTGCAGGGATGAGCGCCGGGGCGGCTCTGGCCGCCGTGGTGGTGCCGGTGTACAATGCGGCGGCGTTCCTGCCCGCCTGTCTGGCATCCATCTCCGCCCAGACCATGCCGGATTTCCGGTGCTACCTCATCGACGACGGCTCCAGCGACGGTTCCGGCGAATTGTGCGAGCGCATCGCCGCCGGGGACGACCGCTTTTTTGTGCTGCATCAGGCCCAGTGCGGGGTGTCGGCGGCCCGCACCGCCGGAGTCCGCGCCGCCAAGGCCGACGGGGTGGACTGGGTGGCGTTCTGCGACGCCGACGACCTGTACCACCCGGAATTCCTGCGCACCCTCATCGGGGCGGCCCGGTCCAGCGGCCTGCCCGCCGCCTGCTGCCGGTACGACAGCTTCACCGACGCCGTGCCCGAAGACGGCCCCGTGCCGGAGGAAGCCCAGCGGCTGCTGGCCCCCGCCCATCTGGACGCGCTGCTCCACGACCACAAGGTGGATTACAGCCTGTGCAACAAGGTGTATGCGGCGTCCATCCTGGACCTGACCGACTTTGACAACGGTTTTGCCTTCAACGAGGACCTGCTGGCCAACTGGCAGGTGTTCAACAAGATCGACGGCTGTGCCTTCGTGGATTTTGCCGGCTACCATTACCGGCAGCACGGGGCCTCGGCCAGTCACCGGCCCCTGGCCCCCGCCAGCATCGACGAGCAGCGCCGGGCGGCCATCTACATCCGCCAGCACGCCGCCCCGGATATGCAGGAGTCGGCGGATGCCTTCTATTATGAAAAGCTGGTCTATCTGGCCAGCATGATTTTGCGCCGGGACGACGCCAACGCCTACCGCATCCAGCTGGGTGAGCTGTGCGTGGGCATCCGGGCCGGGCTGGACGACAAGCGGCTGGGCCGCAACACCCGGCTGCCCCGGTCCATCCGGGTGGCGGCTTTTGCCACCGTACACTGTACCGTTCTGTGGGCTGCGGTCTGCCGCCGCCTGCTGAAAGACCGCCGCTGAAAGGGGCTTTGCCATGCGCATTCTGTTTGTGTTTGACAGTGTGGAAGCCCCCGCAGCGGCCAATCCCCGGCTGGGGCGGCGTCTGGCGGAAACGCTGGCCGCTGCGGGACATACCGTGGAACTGCTGGAACTGTGGGACGGCACCCACGCCCCGCCCGCGGCGGCGGGCTGCGTGACCCATGACCTGCCCTTTGCCGACGAGGCCGCCATGAACCGCGCCCTGGAAAACGGCGCCGCCGGGGGCACCCCTGTGCCCCTGCGCCTGCTGCGGCTGGCCGCTCATCCGGCGGCGGTGGGGGCGGCAGTGCGGCAGTTTGCCCTGCACGCCCCCCGCCGGGTGACCGCCACCCGCAAGGCTATGGAGACCCTGCACCAGAAGCAGCCCTACGACGCCGTCTGCGCCGTGGCGGCCCCCTACCGGGCGGCCTTTGCACTGGAAAGCGCCCGTCTGCCCGGGGCCCGCAAACTGCTGTGGCAGATGGACCCCTACGCCGCCAACGAGAGCTATCACGCCCCGGGCGGCTACGACCGGGAGCGGGCACTGCTGACCGCCATGGACCACACCTTCATCACCGCCCAGGCCGCCCCGGATTTTGCCCCGGGCGGCCCGCTGGAAAGCTGTGCGGGCAAGGTATCCGAACTGGGCTTTCCCAGTCTGGTGCCCACCCGACGGGAGGACCCGGACCCTGCCCTGTGCGCCTTCTGCGGGACCTTGTATCCCGGGCTGCGCACCCCGGACGCCCTGCTGGAACTGTTTCCGGAACTGGACGACCGCCTGACCCTGGTCATGGCCGGAGGCGGGTGGGAGGCTTTCGGTCCCCAGCGGGCGAAAGCCGAAGCCGCCCTGGGGGACCGGCTGAAAATTCTCGGTCCCATCCCCCACGAAGACGCCGCCGCCCTGGAACGCCGGGCGGGGGTGCTCATCAGCATCGGCAACACGGCGTCCAACCAGCTGCCCAGCAAGCTATTTGAAGCCTTTGCGGCGGGCAAGCCCATCCTGCATCTGGCGGCGGGGCCCAAAGACGCGGCCCTGCCCTATCTGGCCCGGTGGCCCCTGGCCTTTGTGTGGCAGAGGGAAGCCGACACCCCGGCTCTGCGCCGCTGGCTGGCGGAAAACGCCGGCCGCACCCTGCCTTTTGAGAAGGCGGAGGAATGTTTTCCCGAATTCACCCCCGGCTGTGTGGCCCGGCAGTTTGTGCAGGGCGCGTCACCGGACGCGAAAGGAGTTTGCCAATGAAGGTACTGTGGCTGGTGAGCATCACCATCCCGGCGGCGGCCGCGGCCTGCGGCCTGCAGGCCGGGGAAGTCAGCGGCGGATGGCTGACCGGGCAGCTGAATGCCCTGACCGCCCGGGCGGATGCCCCCGCCGTGACCGTGTGCAGCGTGGACAGCCGCGCCAAGACCGCCCTGGCCGGCGGCGAGGACGGGGTGCGGTACCGCATTCTGCCCGACGGGGAGCGGGATACCTTCACCGTGCTGCTGCGGGCGGAAAAGCCCGACCTGGTGCACATCTGGGGCACCGAGTACCCCGCCGCGGCCGCCATGCACGAAGCCGCCCTGGCCGTGGGCATTCCGGCGCTGGTGGGCATCCAGGGGATCATGCGGGACTGCGCCGCCCATCTGTGCGATGGCGTGCCCGCCCGGTATTTCCATTCCGGCCCGCTGCAGAAGGCCATCGACCAGGTGGTGCCGGGGGCCCTGCTGGACAAGATGCAGGCCCGGTTCGATTCCCTGGCCAGGACCGAGGCCGATTTACTGCAAAATGCCCGGTATGTGACCGGCCGCACCGCCTTTGACCGGGCGGCGGTGGCCGACCTGGCCCCCGGGGCCCGGTACTTTGCCTGCAACGAGACCCTGCGCCCCGCCTTTTACACCGAGCCTTTGTGGCAGCCCCGGACCTTCGGCACCGGGCCGGTGCTGCTCATGACCCAGGGCAATTATCCCTTGAAAAACCTGCACACCCTGCTGCTGGCCCTGCCGGCCCTGATCCAGCGCTGGCCCGGGCTGGTGCTGCGGGTGGCGGGCTGGGGACCCCTGGACAAGGGCAGCCTGCTGCGCCCGGTCATCGAAGCCATGTTCCCCTACCAGACCTGGTGCGCCCGGCTCATCAAGGAGAACCGCCTGAAAGGCCATGTGCAGTACACCGGGCCTTTGCAGGAATCCGCCATGCGCCAGGCCTATCTGGACGCCGATGTCTTTGTGCTGCCCTCCTACTGTGAGAACAGCCCCAACAGTCTGGGCGAAGCCATGCTGCTGGGCCTGCCCTGCGTGGCGGCCCGGGCAGGGGGTATCCCGGACATGATGAGCGAGGCGGAGGGCGTGCTGTACGACCCGCCGGGAGCCGCCCACGCCCTGGCCCAGGCGCTGGCCGGGGTCCTTTCGGACACCCGGCGCGCCGCCGACCTGGGGCAGGCTGCCCGCCGCCGGGCTCTGGCAACCCACGACCCCGCCGCCAACGCCGCCGCCCTGCTGGGCATCTACCGGGCCATCACCGGGGAGGGTTCGGTATGAGTCTGCCGCTCCTCACCGTCATCATCCCCTGCTACCGCTGCGCGGATACCCTGCGCCGGGCGGTGGACAGCGTGCTGGACGGGGCACCGGAAAACCTGCAGCTGCTGCTGGTGGACGACGGCAGCCCCGATGCCACCCCCGCTTTGTGTGACGAGCTGGCCGCCCGGGACGGGCGCATCACCGCCCTGCACCGGGAGAACGGCGGGGCTTCCGCCGCCCGCAACACCGGGCTGGGAGCCGCTGCCGGGGCGTGGGTCCTGTTCCTGGACGCGGACGACGAGCTGCTGCCCGGGCTGTGGCAGGCACTGCCCCCGGCCCTGGCCGCCAAACCGGCGCTAGTGCTGTTCGGCATGGAGCGGGCCAGCGGCCCGGCCCCCTGCCCTCTGGCACCGGGGGTATACCGGCGCCTGAAAGACACCGGCGACGCCCTGGAACCGCTGCTGTTCGAGAGCGGGTATCTGGCCGCCCCCTATTCCAAGGTTTTTTCCGCCGCCGCCCTGGGAAAGCTGCGCTTTGACGAGGGGCTGGCGGTGAACGAGGACGTGCTGTTCAACCTGGAGTTTTCCCTTTTTTCACAAATTGAGCCTGCCATTTATTGCCTGCCGGGTGTATACTATAAACAAAATGACCTGGAGGAGGGCAGTCTGTCCCGGCGTCTGCGGGGGGACCTGCTGGACGCCGAGGAGCGCACCCGCCCTGTATTGGAGCGCCTGCTGCGCGCCCAGGGTCTGCCCGAAGAAACCGTGGCGGCCCTGTGCCGCAAGAGCCGGGTGCGGGCGGCGCTGAACCAGTACGGGCTGCTCACCGGGCGGGACGGTGCCCTGCCCTACGCCCAGCGCCGGGCCCTGTTTGCCCGCATCCTGGCCGACCCCGACGCCCGGGCCGCTTTGCAGCAGGCCCTGGCCGCCGACGCCCATCCCCTGCTGGCCCTGCCCTACCGGGTGGGGACGGCCCTGCATCTGCCGGGGCTGCTGGCCGGGTACACCGCCGTGAAGAACCGGATTTTGTACCGCGCACCTTAAAAAAGGGCGCATGCCCTGCCCCATACGTTGCAAACAAGGGCAAAAACTGCTAAAATTTAGGATGAGAGGAGCCCGCGTATGCCCCAGCCGACGATCAGCATCGTCACCACCGTATACGACGCCAAGGACTATCTGCCCCGCACGGTGCAGAGCATCCTGGCCCAGACCTTCACCGACTTTGAACTGCTTCTGGTGGAGGACGGCAGCCCCAACGGCTGCGGCGAGCTGTGCGACGAACTGGCCAAGACCGACCCCCGCATCCGGGTGTTTCACAAGCCCAACGGCGGCCCCGCTTCGGCGGCCAACGTGGGGCTGGACAACGCCCGGGGGGAATACATCGGCTTTGTGGACTCGGACGACCTCATTGAGCCGGACATGTACGAGCGGCTGTACAATGCCATCCAGGGATCCGGAGTGCGCATTGCCGCCTGCACCGGCGACGCCATCAACGAACACGACGCCCCCATCCCCGGGCGGGAGGTGGCCAAGCGGGAACACGGCGTCTGCGACGCCATGGACCTGTTGCTGGAAACTTTCCAGACCGGCAGCTTCTACGGCCCGTTGAGCTGGAATAAACTCTTTGATATCCGCACCTTCCGGGACAAGGGGGTGCGCTACGACGAGAGCATGTTCTTCGGGGATGACGCCAGCGTTCTGCACCTGGTGTTCGAGGGCGAGCGGGCCGTCTGCCTGCCGGACGTGCTGTACCATTACCGCACCCGCAGCGGCCAGATGACCGGAGCCACCTTTCCGCCCCGCAAGCTGGACGACCTGCGCATGTACTGGGACTGGCTTTTGTATTTTGCCCAGCGCCCGGGGTCCACGGACCTGTACCGCTGGGCCGTGGCCTGGTACTGGAAGGTGTTTTACACCTTCTACTGCCTGGCGGGTGCCGCCGGCAACCGGAAAGAGCTGCAGGAAGGCTTTGCCCATCACCTGAAGCACCTGCGCGGCGTCCTGCCGGATATTCTGCGCTGTCCCCACGTTCCCCTGTTTGAGAAGGTGCGGGCGCTGCTGTTTTGTATTTCCCCGGGCTTTGCCTACACGCTGGCCCGGATCTGGGGCCGCGCGGCCGGCCCGGCCGAAGAAAGGCTGTAAAAATTGCGGAATCAAGAACGAGGTATCACCATGGAACATATCGCAGTCAGTGTCATTGTACCGATCTACAACACCAAACCTTTCCTGGAAGAATGCATCCAGAGCATTCTGGACCAGGACAAGACCTTCGAGCCTCCGTTCGAGGTCATTCTGGTGGATGACGGCTCCACCGACGGCTGCGGCGAACTGTGCGATGCCTTTGCCGAAAAAGACAAGCGGGTACGGGTCTTCCATCAGGAGAACCAGGGCCTTTCCGCCGCCCGGAACACCGGCATCGATGCCGCCCACGGCCGGTACTATGCCTTTGTGGATTCGGACGACATCCTGCGCCCCGAATACCTGAAAAAGCTCTATGACGCCTGCGAGACCCACGACGCCTATATGTCGGTGTGCGCGGTGGAGGACGTGGCCGAAAACGGCGACAGCCTGGACCCGCCCAGCTACACCGACCCCACCGCCACCGGCGTGTTTGTGGGCAAGGAGCTGCTGAACAACTTCTATTCCCCCAACGGCACCTACTACACCGTGGCCTGGAACAAGCTCTACCGCGCCGAGGTGTGGAAGCTGCTGCACTATCCCGAAGGCCGCCTGCATGAGGACGACTTTGTGGCCCACCGCCTGTTCTGGCGGTGTGACCGGGTGGTGTGCCTGCCGGACCATCTGTACTGCTACCGTCTGCGCGGGGGCAGCATCTGCCGCACCGACATGAAGCCCGAAGCCTTTGACGCGGTGGACGGCCTGGCCGACCGGTACCGCTTCTTTGTGGAGAACGGGGCCAACCGCACCGTGGTGGACTGCGCTTACGCCGCCTGCTGGCGCCGGTATCTGTTCCTGTGCGCCAAGGTCAAGCAGAACCCCACCCCGAAGCTGGTAAAAGCCATCTCCAAGGAGCAGTTCCTGATGCAGGGACTCATCAGCTACCTGCCCAACTGCAAGCAGCTGAAAATGACCGAAAAACTCTCCGCCGCCCGCTGGGCCATGATGCCCGCGGAAAGCCTGTGCCCGCTGAAGAAGTGAGTCTGATGCCCGAAACCAAGGAAAAATCCCGGTTCCCCGTTCCCCTGCTGCAGTCGGGGCGCAATGAACCCCGGCCGCCCCGCATCCTGCTGGTGCCGCCGCCGGAACTGCCGGTGCCCGCCGTGCAGGGCGGCGCGGTGGAAACGCTGGTGACCCATCTCATCCGGGAAAACGAGCGCCGGGGCATGCTGGACCTGCTGTGCGCCAGCATCCCGGACCCCGACGCCGCCGCCCAGGCCAAGGAATACCGCCACACCAAGATGCTGTATGTGGCCCGGCCCAAGGGGGCCCGGCGCTACTGGCCGCTGGTGTTCATCGAGCGGTGTTTCGGCATTGCCGCGCCCTATGACCCGTGGTACCAGAAAGTCCAGCTCTCCCTGGCGCTGGAACTGCCGCCCCCGGACCTGATCGTGGCCGAAGGGGGCACCCTGACCCAGTGCAGCGCCATCAGCCGGATGTTCGGGCGGCAGAAATGCCTGGCCCATCTCCACGGCCAGACCGCCTGCAGCCACACCATGGACGAGATCTACGGCGGGGTACTGGCCCTGAGCGAGTTCATCCGGGACGATTACCTGAAAACCAGCACGCTGGACCGCAGCCGTGCGTATATCTTACACAACTGCATCGACCTGCAGCGCTTCACCCCCGGGGAACCGGACGAAGCCCTGCGCGCCTCGCTGGGGTTTGACTCCGGCGATTTTGTGGTGCTGTTCTGCGGGCGTCTGGAGCCGGACAAGGGCATCCACAAACTGCTGGAAGCCATCGCCGCCCTGGAAGATTCCCGCATCAAGCTGCTCATCGTGGGCAGCCCGTTTTTCGGGCGCACTCAGTCCAGCCCCTTCCTGCGGCGGCTGGAACAGCAGGCCAACGCCCTGGGGGACCGGGTGCAGTTCACCGGGTATGTGCCCAATGAGCGCCTGACCGAATACTACCGTCTGGCCGACCTGGTCTGCGTGCCCACCCTGGTGGAGGAAGCCGCCGGTCTGGTGGCCATGGAAGCCATGGCCTGCGGCCGCCCGGTGCTGGCCACCCGCAGCGGCGGCATGCCCGAATACCTGGAGGGCAGCCAGGCCGTGCTGGTGGACCGTGGTCCCGAACTGGCCGGGCAGCTGAGCTGGGCCATCCGGATGCTGTACGAGCACCCCGAACTGCGGGCCCAGATGGGCGCTGCCGGGGCCGAAGCCGCCCAGCGGTTTTCCCCCGAACATTTCTATGATACTTTCGTACAGATCGTGTACGATTTTCTGGGCCTTGGGCCCGTTCCCCAGGAGGGAGAAGGAGGCAATGTATGCGGCAAGCGGCCGTCTGTGTGATCGTGCCGGTCTGGAACGCCGAAAAGACCCTGCCCCGCTGTGTGGACAGCATTCTGGCGCAGCAGGTGGAAGGCGGCGTGTGCTGCATTCTGGTAGACGACGGCGGCACCGACCGCAGCGGCGCTTTGTGTGACGAGTACGCCGCCAAGGATGCCCGGGTACGGGTCATCCACCAGCCGGGCAGCGGGGTTTCCGCCGCCCGCAACGCGGGACTGGCGGCCGCCGAGGCCGAGTTCATCGTCTTTCTGGACGCAGACGACGCCCTGCGCCCCGGGGCCCTGCAGGCGGCGCTGACCGTACAGCAGCGTGCCCCCGGCGCCTTTGTGCTTTGGCATTACACAACCGACGAGCACTGCTATGGCCCGGTGGGCCCCCACGCAGTCACCGCCCAGCCCACCGCCCTGGCCCGGCTGTACCTGGAC
>DXNX01000209.1 GCA_019413245.1 Oscillospiraceae bacterium | reverse complement strand
TTTCATGGAACAGGTCCATGACTACGCGGCTGGTCTCGCTGTCCAGCGCGCCGGTGGGCTCGTCGGCCAGGATCAGGGCCGGGTTGTTGACCATGGCCCGGGCGATGGCCACCCGCTGTTTCTGTCCGCCGGAAAGCTCGTTGGGCTGGTGGCGCATGCGGTCCCCCATACCCACCCGGGTCAGCCACTCTTTGGCGCGGCGGGCCCGTTCTCCGCCGGGGACCCCGGCGTACAGCATGGGCAGTTCCACGTTTTTCAGGGCGCTCTGGCGGCCGATAAGGTTGTAGGTTTGGAAGACAAAACCGATTTTCTGGTTGCGGATAGCCGCCAGCTGGTTGTCTCTGGCGTCGTGGATGTTGACGCCGTCCAGGATATAGCTGCCCCGGGTAGGCTTGTCCAGCACCCCGATAATGTTCATCAGGGTGGACTTGCCGGAACCGGATTCGCCCACGATGGCCACAAATTCCCCGGGCCAGACCTGCAGGTCGATACCGTGGAGGATCTCCAGCTCATTGGGATGGCCGATGTAATAGCTTTTGCGGATGCCCCGCATCTGGATGAGCGGGCGCAGGGCTGCGGCGGGTTTGCCGGAACGGCCGGTCTGTTTGCTGTCGGCCATGGTCACATTCCTCCCGCCATGCCGCCAGCATCACCGGCGGGCGCTGCTCCGCCGCCGCGGTCCATATCAGCGGGAGCCTCCCCTGCCGGGGCCGGGCCGCCCGCCGCGGCACCGGCATTCCCGTTCATAGCGATCATCATCTGCTCTGTGGGGTCGGTGGTGGTCACGATTCCCTGGGTCAGGTCGGCGCTGGAGCGGATCACATCCCCTTCCTGCAGGTCAGTACCGGAGATGGTGGTGTAGTAATCGTTGGAATCGCCAGTGGTGACGGTGACCTGTTCAAAGGTCATATCCACCCCTTCGCCGCCGGTCTTGCGCAGCACATAGCTGGTACCGTCCTCGGCAGTGCCTACCGCATCGATGGGCACCACATACACGTCGGTGACCTGGCTCTTGATGATCTCCACCTGGGCCTGGATGCCGATGAGCAGGTCCCCGGCTTCCCCGGTAACACGGACCTTGGCCCCGAAGGTGCCCTGGTCATTGGCCACAGGGTCGATCTGGGTCAGGGTACCGGCGATCTGGGTGTCGCCGGTGGCATCAGAGGTGATCAGGCAGGACATGCCGGTTTCCAGGCCGGGCACATCATCCGCCGGGATGGTCACCTCCACCACCAGGGCGTCGGTGTCCTGAATGGTGGCCACGGTGCCCGCGCATACCGAACCCACCGTGGCATCCAGCGCCGTGATGGTGCCGGACATGGTGGCGGTCAGGGTGCAGTCGGCCAGGGAATCCTGCAGGGTTTCCAGGTTATCGGGAATCCGCTTGGCCTGGTCCAGCTTGGTCTTGGCATCCTCCACAGCCTGCGCTTTTGTCTTGATGGTGGAGTAGTTTTTCTCGTTGTCGTAGGAATCGTGGGCGCTCTTGACCTGCTGTTCCGCCGTTTCCAGCTGGGTCTCGGCGGTGGAGACCTGGGTCTCGGCCTGGTTGTAGGCGGTCTCCGCAGAGACCTTGGTCTGTTCCGCCGCATTCACCGCCTGCTCAATAGCCGCATACCCGTACAGGCCGCGGGAAGTAATGGAGCAGCTGCTCTGGGCGTTGGACAGGTCCTGCTGGGCCTTGGTCGCCGCGGACTGGGCGCTGTCATAGGTAGTCTGGGCCGTTTTCTGGGTGGCAGTGGCCGCCTCCACCTTGCTGTTGGCGGTGTCCAACGCCAGCTTGTTGGCGTCGCTGGGGTCGGCGTTATAGGCCGACTGGGCGCTCTGCTGCTCGCTGAGGGCGGCCGTCACCGAATTGTTGGCACTGTTCAGAGCGGAAAGTGCCGCGTTCAAAGCATCGGAGGCACTGTTATACGCAGAAGTATAGCTGTCGATCTGGGCTTTGACCATATCGAAGTCACTGACCAGGGAATTGTAATCGCTGATGGCCGCGTTATAGGTGCTCTGGGCGGCATCCCGGTCGGACTTTGCCTTTTCCAGGGCTTCCTCCGCGTCGGCCTGGGCCTCATCTGCCTGGTCGATCTTGGCCTGCAGGTCGATGAGGTTGTTGTCATGCTGTACCACCGAAGTGTTGTAGTCATCCACCGCCCGGTCATAGCTGGTCTGGGCGGCCTGCAAGGTATCGTTATAGCTCTGCTGGGCATCCTCGATCTGCTTTTCCAGATCGGTGGTGTCCAGGGTGGCAATGACATCCCCCTCCTGCACCGTGTCGCCCACCTCGGCCTCCACGGTGGCCACCTTGTAGGTCTTGACGCTGTCGGACACAGTCACGTCCGCCTCATCGCCGGACACCACGGTGCCGGTGACCGTGACCGAATCATTCAGGCTGCCTTTCTGCAGGGTGGTGGTACGGATATACTGGTACTCGGCATCCGCCATAGCAGGCACCGACCGCATCCGCCAGGACAGAATTCCCGCCGCGGCGACCACCACCACGGCGGCAATGCACAGTTTTTTGTGCCGTCCGGCCCAGCCGCCCAGGCGGGACGGCAGCGACGGTCTGGCCGCGGCGGGGGCCTCATCGTCTGCGGATTCGGTTTCGGGTTCAGTTTCATCTTCCGGCATGTTTTCCGGCTGCACTTCCTGTTCGGGGTCCTGCGCCTCCACAGCCTGGTCTTTTTTGAACGGGTTGAACATGGGGGTTCCTGCCTCTCTGTCACTGTTGTCTTGTTTTTTCAGGGGAGATTATCAACTTTTTCAGCGTACCGGAAAAATGTGTTAAAATTTTGCACCGGAAGTGAAAAAGGCCGGGAATATACTTTTTAACCATTGTGTAACTGCTCTAATTGTATACTTTTACAGAAAAATAGCAAGAGCAGCACCATAAAAGTGTGGCACATATCCGCTGTGGCCGCAAAAAAAGCTGCCCGCCGGGCATACCGACGGGCAGCATAAGGTATAAATTTGCAGGAAAAATCAGCGTTCTTCACGGAAGTAGGCCAGGCCCAGGTGAGCCGGGGGCTGGTCCTCCTTCTTGCGGCGCATGGAAACGGCGATCAACACCACGATGGTGACCACATAAGGCACCATCTGCACCAGATCGGTCATGGCGCTGGACACCGTGATGCCCAGCATGCTGGGCAGGAACTGGTACAGCCAGTACAGGATGCCGAAGAGGTAGGCGCCCCAGATGGCGTTGAGGGGCTTCCAGGTGGTGAAGATGACCAGGGCCAGGGCCAGCCAGCCCAGGGCTTCGATCTGGCCGGTGGTGGCCCAGATGCCCTGGTTGTAGTCCAGCACATAGTACAGGCCGCCTACGCCGCAGATGGCGGCGCCGATGCAGGTGGACAGGTACTTGTACTTGGTAACGTTGATGCCGGCGGCATCGGCGGTGGCAGGGTTTTCACCCACGGCACGCAGGTTCAGGCCCGCACGGGTGTGGTACAGGAACCAGTGCAGCACAATGGCCAGCACGATGGCCGCATAGGCCAGGAAACCGTAGGAGAAGATCGTTTGCCCCAGCACGCCCATCTGGGAGAGCACCGGGATCTTGGCGGCAAACGCCTTGTTGGCCACGGGGGCGGCGCTGTAAGTGGCACCGTCCAGGATAAAGACGCCGAAGAAGTTGGCCACGCCCATACCGAAGGTGGTCAGGGCCAGACCGGTGACGTTCTGGTTGGCCCGCAGGCTGATGGTCAGGAAGGCGTAGATCAGGCCGCCCAGCGCCGAAGCCACCAGCGCGCAGACCAGGGCGATGATAATGCTGAGGATGGGGTTGGGGTTGGCCACGCTGTTCTCGTAGTAATAGGCACTGGCAAACCCTGCAAAACCGCCCAGGTACATGATGCCGGGCACGCCCAGGTTCAGGTTGCCGGACTTTTCGGTGACGATTTCGCCCATGGCGCCGTACATGATGATGGTACCGAAGGGAATCGCGCGCATGATC
>DXNX01000208.1 GCA_019413245.1 Oscillospiraceae bacterium | reverse complement strand
ATTCTCTATTTCTTCGGCGGCGGCATGGTGATCGGCCCCGATAAGGGCGACCTGCCTGTGATGCGCAAGCTCTGCCGCGAGACCGGCTGTGATGTGTGGTTTCCGTTTTACCCGCTCTGCATGGAACACTGCATTACTGAAACATACGCGATGGTGTACGAATGTTATCGAAAAATGATTACGCTGTACGGCGGCGGAAATGTCAGTACTTGCGGCTTTTCCTCCGGCGGTGCGCTGGCTTTGGGGATTGCGGCGCACAACAACGCGCAGCCCGAGCCGCTGCCGCAGCCGAGGCACATCGTCGCCGTATCCCCCGGTGAGGTGCCGTGGAACGATGCGGAAAAGGCGCGGATGAAGGCATTGAACGAAAGAGATGTTTCCATCGACTATGCCTTTATGGTGACAGTGAAAAAATTCATGCGGCACGGCTGCGAGAATGTGCCGGACTATATGCTCTCCGGCTCCCGGGGAGATTTTACCGGCGTAGGCGATATCCACTTCTTCTATTCTGCCGACGAGGTACTCTACGGCGCACTGCCGGACTTCGAGGAAGCCTGCAAACGGGCGAATGTCCCCTATACGGTGTCTGCCCGCCCGAAGATGGTGCATTGCTACTGTATGCTGCCGATCTTCAAGGAGGCAAAAGAGGACTTTGCGAAAATCGTGGAGATTTTGAAGAAATGAGGCCGGAAACGGTTGTGTGATGATTGAAACACGGAGGAAGAACCATGGAGGGAAAAGAGATTATTTGCAGCGCATACCGAATGACGGGCGGAAACAATTTTTATGACGGCATGATCACCGGCTCTACCCTGAGTGGGAAAGCGGTGTACCGTTTGGTGTGGATAATGAACAAGGCGGAAAACAATGACTATCTGGAAAAAGCGCTGTCCGGGATTCCGGAAAATTTCTCCGGTAAGCTGCTGGAAGTGCCGGTGGGAGCCGGCATTCTGACCATGCCGGTTTATCAGACTATGCCGGAGGCAGACATCACTTGCCTCGATTACTCGGCGGATATGATGGGGCAGGCACAGGAAAAGGCGGAGCACCTGCGTCCGAAAAATGTAACCTTTCGGCAGGGGGGATGTGGGGGCACTTCCCTATGCAGACGATACCTTTGACATCGTTTTGTCGCTGAACGGCTTTCACGCTTTCCCGGACAAGGAGGCCGCTTATCGGGAGCTTTTCCGGGTCTTGAAGCCCGGTGGGACCTTCTGCGGCTGCTTTTATGTAAAGGGCGAGCAGAAGCGGACGGACTGGTTTGTTCGGCATGTTTATGAAAAAACGGGGTTCTTCACACCGCCCTATGAAACGGCCTTCAGTTTGAAAAAACGACTGGGGAAACTGTACGCAGCCGTAACACTTGGAACAGTGAAGAGCATGGCATGGTTCGTCTGCCGGAAAGGACTACGATGGAATTTAAGACATTTGGAAATCGAAATGCTCCCGCTGTTTTGTTTTTTCACGCAATGGGCGTGACGGGAGAGAGCAGCGAACCGGTTGCAAACTATTTACAGGATCGGTATTTCTGTATTCTGCCTACTTCCACGGTGTACTGCAAAGGGCAGAAATATGTCAGCAAGGCAGACGAGGTTCGTCAGGTGGAAGCATATCTGAAATCGCAGGGAGTGGAACGCCTTGAACTGGTTGTGGCTTCCTCAATCGGTGCCGACCTTGCCATGGCTTTTTTAACAGGCACGAAGCTGCCCATCGGACACGTTTTCTTTGACGGCGGGCAGTTTGCGCAAATCGCAAAAGGAACGCGCCGCGTTATGACGCCGTTTTTGTATTTCGCTATCAAGAGCCTGTATTGGTCAAAGGGCGGCACACTGAAAAAAGATTTTGTGGTGTGACGATGACTCCATAAAGCCGTATTTTATAGCCGCAGGGAAAAATCTGACCTATACAAATCTGCGGCGGCATATTCTGGACAGTCTGGAGGATAAACCCTTTCCGTCACTTTCCAAAGAAATGCAAAGGCATATCTATTTCGAGTTTGGCAGCATAGAAGACCATTTCAAATACCGTCAGACCGTGATGGAAGCCTACCCCTGCGGCCATTATCCCGTCTTTGAGGGATACGATCACATGCAATATCAGATTCGTGATCCGAAGGGCTTTGCTGAAATGCTGGCATCTATCGCTGCGCATGACGGTATGCCGAAGCTGCCGTTTATCAGAAAGTGTGAGGATCCGATATGAAATACAGGATTGAGAAAAACGCCGTGCAGGAGACGTTAATTCTTCCGCTGTATTCCCGGAAGCTGTGCACAGAGCTGTATCCGAACCTCTACCGGGACGAAACAGCGGTTCGCCTGATTGACGAGATCGACTACGATTTTTCAGAGGCAGAGAAAAACTCTCGCAGCCTGATGCAGCGTTTCGGTGCGCTGGAGGTCGCCATGCGGCAGAATGACCTTGACTTTGAAGTGCAGGCGTACCTGAAAACGCACCCTAAGGCGGCAGTGGTCAACCTCGGCTGCGGGCTGGATAACACCGGTAGAGCCTGCGACAATGGCAGATGCAAGATCTACAATCTGGACTTCCCGGATGTGATCGCCTTGCGGCAGCAGCTTCTGCCCGCCGGGGAGCGGGAGCAAAACATCCCCTGCGACCTGAAAGACCCCGCATGGTTTGACAAGATCGATGCCTCCGGCGGGGCGGTGTTCTTTGCCTCCGGGGTGTTCTATTACTTCCTGACGGAGCAGGTCAGGGTGCTGGTGCAGGGGATGGCGGATGCTTTCCCCGGCGGCGTGCTGGTCTTTGATGCCGCCAACCGCACGGCGGTGAAGATGATCGCAAAAACGTGGCTCAGGACTGCGAAAATCAAGGATGTGGGCGCGTATTTCGCGGTTTCCGACGCGGAAAGGGAGCTTTCTCCATGGGACAGCCGTTTGCAAGTATCCAGCAAGGGCTATATGCTGGGGTACAACGATTTGAAAGACCCTTCCGTCAGCGGTTTCTTCCGATTTCTCGCCAAGGTTGGGGACAACGGGATGAAAATGCAGATCGTAAAGATCGGATTTGGAGACAGACAATGAAATACGCAGGAATGCCCATGGGGATGTGGGCACTGTTTGCACCATCGTTCCGAAACCAACTGACCGCCGTATTCGGCTATGATGACGATACAGCCAAAGATATCACCAAAAAAGCAAGAACAAAATACAGAAAAATTATTGCCGATTTGCCGGAGTTTGAAAAGGCCGACCGTTTCAAGATGAATCTTGTCAACTGCGCGATGATCGGGGCATTCATTCTCTCCATGCCGCAGCGCCCGGAGGTGGACAGGCTAACGGATTACTATGCAAAAGCCATGATGACAGCGCCCATGCAGTGGTTCTGCCGCAAAAGCGGAAAAAGCAAGTTTACCGCAAAGGATATTGCCGCTATGAAAGCCACTGCCGCCCTGAAAGCCGCCGACCGCAACCCCTATTCGTGGAACATGGAGTTTTACGAATACCCTGACGGCAGCGGCTACGAAGGACGCTTTACCAAATGCGGCATCTGTGTGCTAATGAAGGAGCTGGGACTGTACGACCTGACCCCCGCCCTGTGCCATCTGGACTACACCATGAGCGAAGCGGGCGGCGTGACAAATTTTGTGCGGCAGTACACCCT
This sequence comes from Oscillospiraceae bacterium, assembly GCA_019413245.1. Taxonomy (GTDB): domain Bacteria; phylum Bacillota; class Clostridia; order Oscillospirales; family Ruminococcaceae; genus Gemmiger. The sequence continues at coordinate 377 of DXNX01000208.1, read as the reverse complement.
TGCTTCCGGCGGACCCTACTGCGACTGCGGATATAAAAAGAAAATAAATTAGGAGGAGCGCACGATGCTTGTCAAGCCGATAACAGAGGAAGAAATTTACGGTATCGGCCATGTTTACGGCTATTATGACTACGGAGAGGAAACGGGAATGTCCGCTGCCTTTTCCGGGTAAGAAGCACAAAAGAAGCAAGGCACATAGTCGATTTTTGTTACAAATGCGGCTATTTTGTCAAAAGACTTGCAAAACTTACGATTTTGTGTTATTATTTCAATTCGAAAACGCAAAGACTGAAATAGCAATAACACACCGTCTGCGCCGCATAAGTTCAGCAAGCGCTGATTTCTGCTGCGCAGCAAAAGCTTTATCCCACAGCATT
>DXNX01000207.1 GCA_019413245.1 Oscillospiraceae bacterium | reverse complement strand
ACGGCATCCTGAATCCGGCATGTACGGCGGGGCATACCTTCGGTGCCGCCCGGCGGGATACCTGCCTGGTGGTGCTGGCCATCGGCTATGCCGACGGCTTGCCCCGGGATTATGCTGCCAAAGGGGGCGTGGTGCTGCTTCACGGCGCCCGCTGCCCGGTGGTGGGGCGGCTGTGCATGGACCAGATGCTGGTGGATGCCACCGACCTGCCCGCCGCACCAAAGGCGGGGGAGACCGCCACCCTCATCGGCACCGACGGTGACCAGACTCTGCGGGCGGAGGAGGTGGCCGTAACCTGCGGTACAATCACCAACGAGCTGCTTTCCCGCCTGGGGCCCCGTCTGGGCCTGCTGGTGCGGGAAACATAAAAAGCGCCGGGCGCTTCCCCAAACAGGGAGGCGCCCGGCGCATATTGGTTATGGATGCTCAGGAGTCGGAATCCAGCTTCAGCACGGCGGTAAAGGCCTCACTGGGCAGGGTCACGCTGCCCAGCTGACGCATCTTCTTCTTGCCGGCTTTCTGTTTTTCCAGCAGCTTCTTTTTACGGGTGATGTCGCCGCCGTAGCACTTGGCCAGCACGTCCTTGCGCATGGCCTTGACCGTTTCACGGGCGATGATCTTGCCGCCCACCGCTGCCTGAATGGGAATCTCAAACAGGGCGCGGGGGATGTTCTCCTTCAGCTTTTCGCAGATGCGGCGGCCCTTGGCATAGGCGTTGTCGCTGAACACGATCATGGACAGCGCGTCCACCGGCTCGCCGTTGAGCAGGAAGTCCAGCTTCACCAGGTTGGACTGGTGCCAGTCCTCCCACTCGTAGTCGTAGCTGGCATAGCCACGGCTGCGGCTCTTGATGGCGTCGAAGAAGTCGTACACAATCTCGCCCAGGGGCAGCTGGTAGTGCAGATCCACGCGGGTCTCGTCCATATATTTCATGTCCACCAGCACACCGCGCTTCTGCTGGCACAGGTCCATCAGCGGGCCCACATAGTCATTGGGGGTGTAGATGTGGGCATTCACGAAGGGCTCTTCTGCCTTTTCGATGCGGGTGGGGTCGGGATAGGCCGAAGGATTGTCGATGATCTCCACCGTGCCATCAGTCAGGGTCAGCCGGTACTGAACACCGGGGGTGGTGGTGATCAGGTCCAGGTCAAACTCCCGCTCCAGACGCTCGGTGATGATCTCCATGTGCAAAAGGCCCAGGAACCCGCACCGGAAGCCGAAGCCCAGCGCCGCACTGGTCTCGGGCTCAAAGCTCAGGCTGGCATCGTTGAGCTGCAGCTTTTCCAGGGCGTCTTTCAGGTCGGGATACCGGGCACCGTCGGCGGGGTAGATGCCGCAGAATACCATGGGGGTCACCTTGCGGAAACCGGGCATGGGTTCGGCGGTGGGGTTGTCGGCCAGGGTGACGGTATCGCCCACCCGGGTGTCCCGCACATTCTTGATGCTGGCGGTCAGGTAGCCGACTTCGCCGGCTTTCAGGCAGTCGCAGGGGGCCAGGGCGGTGGCGCCCATGTGGCCCACCTCCACCAGCTGGAACTGGGCGCCGGTGTGCATCAGCTTGATGGTGTCGCCGGGGCGCACGGTGCCCTCAAACACCCGGATGTAGACGATGACGCCCTTGTAACTGTCGTACACGCTGTCAAAGATCAGGGCTTTCAGCGGGGCGTCCTTGTCCCCCTGGGGAGCGGGAATGTCCTTGACCACCCGTTCCAGCACGTCCTTGATGCCGATGCCCAGCTTGGCGGACACCCGGGGGGCGTCCTCGCAGGGCAGACCGATGATGTCCTCCACCTCTTTGGCGGCGGTGTCGGGGTCGGCGCTGGGCAGGTCAATCTTGTTCAGGATGGGAACCACTTCCAGGTTGTGGTCGATGGCCATATAGCAGTTGGCCAGGGTCTGGGCTTCCACGCCCTGGCTGGCATCCACCACCAGCACCGCACCCTCGCAGGCGGCCAGACTGCGGCTGACCTCGTAGGAAAAGTCCACATGGCCCGGGGTGTCGATGAGGTTGAACATATAGGTTTTGCCGTCGTCGGCCTTGTAGTGCATGGTCACGGCGCGGGCCTTGATGGTGATGCCGCGCTCCCGTTCCAGCTCCATGTCGTCCAGGATCTGATCTTCCATGGTGCGTTTGTCCACACTGTCGGTCAGTTCCAGGATGCGGTCGGACAAGGTACTCTTGCCGTGGTCGATGTGTGCGATAATGCAGAAATTGCGGATGGAATCCTGTGCCATTAACCTTCCTCCAAGTTGTTCCAGATGCTGACCGGCTGCCCACCCTGCATGTACAGGCGGGGGACCCGGCGGGAAATGCCGCACACCACCTCATAGTTGATGGTGCCGGCTTTTTGCGCGATGGTATCGGCGGTGTCGGCGCCGCCCGGACCAAAGACGGTCACTTCGTCGCCCATGGCGGCTTCGGGAATGTCGGTCACGTCAATGACCGTCTGGTCCATGCACACCCGGCCCAACACCGGGGCCGGCTTGCCGTGGACCATCATCACCCCGCCCCCGGCGCTGCCGGACAAAAGGCGGGGATACCCGTCTGCATAGCCTACGCTGACGGTGGCCACCCGGCGGGGTGTTTCGGCGGTGTAGGTGCGGCCGTAACACACCGACTGCCCGTCCTGCAGGGTCTTGACCTGGGTGATGACGGTTTTCAGGGTCATCACCGGGCGCAGGGCGTCAAACTGTACCTGAGGGCTGGGGTTCAGCCCGTACAGGATGATGCCTGCTCGGGTCATATCGGCCCGCCATTCGGGGTGGCGCAGCTGGGCGGCGCTGTTGGCGCAGTGGGTGGTGCCGGTCTCGAACCCGTCGGCCCGCAGCGCTTCCAGGGTGCGCACAAACAGGGCGTGCTGTTCGTCGGTGTAGGTCTCGTCGTCGGGTTCGGTACTGTCTGCCACCGCAAAGTGCTGGAACACCCCGGTGATGCGCAGCCCAGGCAGGGCGTAGCAGCGCTCCATCTCCCGCACGGCTTCGGTAAAGCCGGAACGCACCGCAAACCCGATGCGTCCCATGCCGGTGTCCACCTTCAGGTGGCAGTCCACTGTCACCCCGGCGGCCTCGGCTGCCTCGGAGAGAGCGGCGGCGTACTCGTAGGAGAACAGGGCCTGGGTGATGTGGCTGTGGGCCAGGTCGGCGGCAAAGGCCGGGGAGGTGTAGCCCAGAATCATCACCGGGCGCACGATGCCGTGGCGGCGCAGATGCCGCGCTTCGCCCAGGCAGCTCACGGCGAACCCAGCCACGCCGGCGGGCTCCAGCGCCCGGGCAACGGCTACGGCGCCGTGGCCGTAGGCGTCTGCCTTGACCACCGCGCACACCGGCCCGCCCACCTGACCGCGGATATATTCATAGTTGGACCGCAGGGCGTCGAGGTCGACCTCGGCCCAGCAGTGCTTTTCAAAACGGGATGTATTCAACCCTACCACCTCGGTATCTTCGGGATGTCAGTTTCTGGCCATATACCATACTATTATACCACATGCACCCGTGTTTGAGAAGTATACCGGCGCCGGGAATTCAATCTGAAAATGCCGTAAAAGAAAACAGGAGAAAACAAGAGAAAACGTGAGGAAACAAGAGCTACACAGGAATAAATGAAAAAACAGCCCAAAAACCGTTGACTTGCACCCCAAGGTCTGTTATAATCACTCTTGCGCTAAAAAACGTCCATCCGGGCGTTCCAGATAACCCCTGCGGAACCCAAACCCAAAGGGCGCGTGAATATGTAAGTATGGAGGATTCAGATTATGAGTACTACGCTCGCTAAGCCCGCTGAGATGGCCGACCGCAAGTGGTATGTGATCGACGCCGCCGGCAAGCCCCTGGGCCGCGTTGCCGCCCAGGCTGCCGTCATTCTGCGCGGCAAGAACAAGCCCACCTTCACCCCCAACGTTGACTGCGGTGACCATGTCATCATCATCAACTGCGACGAAGCTGTCCTGACCGGCAAGAAGCTGGAGAAGAAGTTCCATCGCACCCACTCCGGCTGGATCGGCGGTCTGAAGGAGACCCAGTAC
>DXNX01000206.1:1893-4130 GCA_019413245.1 Oscillospiraceae bacterium | reverse complement strand
CGTGCGCGGCTTTGACAAGGCCATCGACGTCTGGGGCGCCGACCACCACGGCCATGTGGCCCGCATGAAGGGCGCCATGGACGCCGTGGGCCTGGACGGCAGCCGTCTGGACGTGGTCCTGATGCAGATGGTCAACCTGATGCGGGACGGCAAGCCCGTGCGTATGTCCAAGCGTACCGGCAAGGCCATCACCCTGACCGACCTGCTGGATGAGGTGCCCATCGATTCCGCCCGCTTCTTCTTCAACCAGCGGGAAAGCACCTCCACCCTGGACTTTGACCTGGACCTGGCCGTGCGCAACGACAGCGAGAACCCGGTATACTATGTGCAGTACGCCCACGCCCGCATCTGCTCCATTCTGAAGAAGCTGGAGAGCGAGGGCATCGCCTTCCGCGGCATCGACGCCGTGGACGCTTCGGTCCTCACCGACCCCAGCGAGCAGGCCCTGATCCGTCTGCTGGCCGCCTTCCCCGCCGAGATCGCCGCCGCAGCCGAAAAGTACGACCCGGCCCGCATCACCCGTTTTGTCATCGACCTGGCCAGCGCCTTCCACCGCTTCTACAACTCCTGCCGTATTCTGGGCACCGAGGATGCCGTGCAGCAGGGTCGTATCGCCCTGTGCCTGGCCGTGCGCGGTGTGATCCGCAACGTGCTGACCATGTTCAAGATCAGCGCCCCCGAAAGCATGTAAATTCTTCTGGCGGGCCCTGCCGCCGGTGGATGTATAAAAAGCGAAGGAGGAACCAACTATGAAGACCTGCCCCCGCTGCGGTGCCGCCTGCACCGACAATGACCGCTTCTGCCCCAACTGCGGCAACCCGCTGCCCGAATCGTCCTACACCCAGCCGCCTCACGCCGAAAACGCCCCCCACTATGAGCAGTCCCCGCATGACGGCCCGGTGTACCAGTCCGCCTACCAGCGGCCCCGCCGCAGCGTGGCTCTGGCCATCATCCTGAGCATCATCACCTGCGGCATCTATGCCATCTACTGGTTCGTGGTGCTCAACGACGAGATCAACGACCTGACCGGTGACACCACCGCCCCCAGCGGCATCGTGGCCTTTCTGCTGAGCCTGATCACCTGCGGCATTTACGGCCTCTATTGGGCCTACGTCATGGGCCGCAAGGTGGCCTACCTCAACCGTACGTCGGACAGCGGCATCATCAACCTGATCATCGCCCTGCTTGGATTCCAGATCATCAATCTGGCTCTGTTCCAGGATGCTGCCAACCGTTACGCCGGCTAAGCGCCGCAAACTGCGGACCCTGGCGGTCATCGCCTGCGCGGGAGCGGTCTATGCGGTGTTTGCCGCCCGTTTCGGCGGGCTGCCCTGCCCCATCCGCCTGGCGACCGGCCTGCAATGTCCCGGCTGCGGCGTAACCACCCTGGTCCTGTGCCTGCTGCGGGGAGACTGGTCCGGCGCCTGGGCCGCCAATCCCTTTCTGCTGGCCACTTCGCCCCTGCTGGCGGTGATTTTATGGCGGTTCTGGTGGCGGGATACCCGCCCCGGCCGCCTTTGGCAGGCACTGGCCGCCGGGTACATCGCCGCCCTGCTGGCATGGGGCATTTTGCGCAACATCGCGGTTTTTCAGACAGTTTTCTGACAAAACAAAACGGGATGCAATCCCCTGCGCGGGGGCTGCATCCCGTTTTTAGTTACACCGAACATATTTATTATACCACATCTGTCAATGCAATTTCCATCCATAACATGAACAAATATTCCATTTTAGCTTTGGCGCATCTGCGAATGGACGCTCCCGGACCCATGTGATATAGTATAGTCACAGAAAGAAAACAGCCGGAGATAAGGAACCACAGAAAGTTCCAAGTAAGCCACTTTCAAAAGGAACCGAAAAAGGCACGGAACCTCTTTCGACAGCTTGCAGAAGATTTCTCTAAAGTATGAACCCCCGGTTCGGAACCAGATGGTTTTGATAAGCGGAACGGCAGCTTCAAAGGGAACACTGCAGGGACTCCGTAAGAAGGAAACCGGAAAGGCCATCGGAAAACTTGAAAGACGTGCAAAGGCTAGGCCGGCGGGATTCGTAAGAAAGGAGGCTCAGCCCCATGGCAAACTTTAAAGATCCCATTCATCACCGGCGGGCCTGGGCCTGCTGAAGAAAAACGAACCACATTGACAGCCGCAGGTCATTACCTGTAAAAGAAGATCAAAAACCGATGATCGGTTCGTATAATAGAGATCAGCAGACCCAGGGCCCGTCAAAGTTTGGAC
>DXNX01000206.1:0-1883 GCA_019413245.1 Oscillospiraceae bacterium | reverse complement strand
CGGAAGGCCCGTAAGCCTGAAGGTTTTGCGTAACAGAAAACTTCTTGACAGATCTTTCCGACAAAATCTTTCCTTAAAAAAGAAAGAGAAGCACTAAGAAAGTACGTTCGAGAAAAGGGAAACAAGTAAACGGCCGGAAGTATCCAGAGTTTGTAAGATTTGAATGGGTCGGATCGAAAGATCCAGCCTTAAAAGTTCGATCTTCGTTCATCTAACCGTACAGGAGATAACGCCAATGTACAGTTGATAAAAGAGGATGCATCCTCTGGCAGTAAACCCTTACCCGCAACCTCAGTGATCAGCAATCTGTTCAAACCGTTCTTTGGTAACCAACGCTTCTAAAAGGTACGTTCCCACGCAAAAGGTTTTGCGTACAGACCGCAGAAAATCAAACCGGACAAAATTGGATCGTAACCCATCAGGATGTTGTAAAAGGTTCTTCCCTTTCGGGTGACCTGCACAGAATCCGCAAAATGGAAACCGAAACAAACTTGAATGGCCGGCCAACCTGAGTTAAGGAAGGCAAATCTGATTCGACTGCTTACGCAGATCCCGGGATACCGTTTCAAACCTCTTGTAAGCGAAGACCCCAAGTTCCAATGGCAGACCCTGAAAAATCCGATCGATCGGATCACTGAAATCACTTTCGCAACGGAGCGGATCAAAACCATCGTAAGTTCTGGAAACGTTGATCTGCATACAACGAATACAGGGTATGAGGCTATGACTCCAATCAAGTAGTACCGCCCCGGCGCACCAGCATAACGGTGCGCCGGGGCTTTTGTTTTGTGTTTTCCGCCCCTTTCCTCCGCCCTATGTGCGCGGGTATCCTCCTTTCCTGCCTGTTCTGTCGGGCAGGGTCTTTTTGGTTTCCCCGGTTGCATAATGGAGCGCCGGGCGATATAATAGAAACGTACTGCTTAAAATGGGAGGGGTGTGTATGGAACAAAACAAACCGAAGCGTCAGGTGCTGGGGATCCTGGGCGGATTGGGCCCGGCCGCCAGCTGTTATCTGTACCAGATGCTCATCGACCACACCCCCGCCGTGCGTGACCAGGATCACATTGACCTGGTGCTGTCCTCCCGGGCCTCCACCCCGGACCGCACCGCCTTCATCCTGGGCAAAAGTGAGGAAGACCCCTTCACCGTGATGGAAAAGGATGGCGAGAGTCTGGTGGCCTACGGTGCCACCGTGCTGGCCATTCCCTGCAACACGGCGCATTATTTTTATGACCGTCTGGCCGCCGCCCTGCCGGTGCCGGTGCTGAACATGCCCCGGCTGACCGTGGCCGAAGCCAAGGCCGCCGGCTGCAAAAAGCTGGGCATCCTGGCCACCGACGGCACGCTGCAGGCCGAAACCTACCAGATCATGTGCCGGGAAGCGGACCTTCCCTGGGCCGTGCCCTCCCCCGCCCACCAGGCCGGGGTCATGTCGGTGATCTACGACCAGATCAAAAAAGGCCGCCGGGCCGACATGGCGGTGTTCAATGCCGCGGTGGACGACCTGAAAGCCCAGGGCTGCGACATGGCCGTGCTGGGCTGCACCGAGCTGAGCCTGGTCAAGCGCGATGAGGGGCTTGGACCTTTCTTTATTGACAGCACCGAGGTGCTGTGCCGCCATGCGCTGCTTGCCTGCGGTGTGCAGCCCATCGGCTTTGACGAGATGGGAGGCCGCCAATGAAAACCAGTCCCCGATGCCGCCAGCCCGGGTTCCGAATGTGACCGCCGGGTCGCAGCTTACGAAATCAGTGTGTTTTGGATGAGATTTTGAAGGAAAGGGATGTTTCCCCCATGGAAAACAAGAAATTTTATATCACCACCCCCATTTACTATCCCAGCGACAAGCTGCACATCGGCCACAGCTACACCACCGTGGCCTGCGA
>DXNX01000205.1 GCA_019413245.1 Oscillospiraceae bacterium | reverse complement strand
ATGCAACGATTGAAGACCTGATAGCAGGGAGGGAACACAATGGCATTTGAATCACTGAGCAAACGTTTGTCCGGCGTGGTCAAAAAGCTGCGCGGCAAAGGCAAGCTGAACGAAGCCGATATCAAGGCGGCCATGCGGGAAGTCCGGATGGCTCTGCTGGAAGCCGATGTCAACTACAAGGTTGCGAAAGACTTCTGCGCCCAGGTTTCCGAGCGTGCCATGGGGCAGGAAGTCATGGAAAGCCTGACTCCCGCCCAGCAGGTCGTCAAGATCGTCAACGAGGAACTCACCAAGCTGATGGGCGGTGACGAGCCCCAGACTTTGCATATCAAGAACAAGGGCCAGACCGTCCTGATGATGTGCGGCCTGCAGGGCAACGGTAAAACCACCCACGCGGCAAAGCTCGGCAAGTATTACCGCGGTCAGGGCCGCCGACCGCTTCTGGTTGCCTGCGATATCTACCGCCCCGCCGCTATTGATCAGCTGCGTATCGTCGGCCAGCAGGCCGGTGTGCCGGTGTTCGAGATGGGCACCGAAAAGCCCGAAATCATCGCCGCCAAGGCGATGGCGTACGCCCGGGACCACGGCAACGACATTGTGATTCTGGACACCGCCGGCCGTCTGCAGATCGACGATGAGCTGATGGGTGAGCTGGTCCGCATCAAAGAAGCGGTGGAAGTGGACGAGACCCTGCTGGTTGTGGATGCCATGGCCGGTCAGGAAGCTGTCAATGTGGCCAAGACCTTCAACGAGAAGGTGGGCATCAGCGGCGTCATTCTCACCAAGACCGACGGTGATACCCGCGGCGGTGCGGCTCTGTCTGTCCTGGCCGTTACCGGCAAGCCCATTTACTTCCAGGGCACCGGCGAAAAGCTGGACGCTCTCGAACCTTTCTATCCTGCCCGCATGTCCAGCCGAATTCTGGGCATGGGCGATGTCCTTTCGCTGATCGAACGTGCGCAGTCCGTACAGGATGACAAGGCGGCCGAACAGGCAGCCCGGCGCATGATGGAAAATAAATTCGACCTGAATGACATGCTGGCCCAGTTTGCCCAGATCAAAAAGATGGGCGGCGCTGCCGCACTGCTGGGCATGCTGCCCGGCGGCAATCAGATCGACCCCGATCAGATCGACGACAAGGCCATGGCTCACATTGAGGCCATCATCTATTCCATGACCCCGGCTGAGCGGGAACATCCTTCCATCATCAATCCCAAGCGCAAACGCCGTATTGCGGCGGGCAGCGGTCGAACCGTTGAGGAAGTCAACAAGCTGCTGCGCCAGTTTGAGATGATGCAGAAGATGATGAAGAAAGCCAAACGCAATCCCAAAGGCTTCATGCGCAGCCTCGGAGGGCTGGGCGGGCTCAAGGGCCTGCGGTAAGCAAACAAGGTTATCTCTCCCGGATACGGGGTGGATATATACAATCAGGCCCCGTCCGGGCCGTCAAAAAAACAAAGACTTTTTTGGAGGAAACACATCATGGTTAAGATTCGTCTGCGCCGCCTGGGCGCCAAGAAGAACCCCTTCTATCGCGTTGTTGTCGCTGACAGCCGCTTCGCTCGTGACGGCCGTTTCATCGAGGAAATCGGCTACTACGATCCGACCGCTGAGCCCTCTGTCGTCAAGATCGACGCCGAGAAGGCCAAGCAGTGGCTGGCCAACGGCGCTCAGCCGACCGACACTGTTCGCACTCTGCTGAAGAAGGCCGAGATCCTGTAACCTGTCTAGCGTAAAGGGAGGGACCCCAGATGCAGGAACTGCTGATTGCCGTTGCCCGCGGTCTTGTGGAAGACAAGGACGCGGTGCGGGTCACGGTTGACCCTGCGCGTGAGGACGGCACTGTCGTCTACCACCTGAGCGTGGCCGAAAACGATATGGGCCGTGTGATCGGCAAACAGGGCCGCATCGCCAAGGCGATCCGCGTGGTCATGCGCGCCGCTGCCGTCCGCCAGGGCGAAAAAGTTGTGGTGGAGATCGACTGACACTCCATTGCTTTCCGCAAGCACTTTGCCCCCGGGCAAGGTGCTTTTTTACTGAATGTCTTTCCGGAGGTTGACCTATGTCTGATTTTCTCCCTGCTTTTAAGGTCGTCACCACCCATGGTGTGCGCGGCGAAATGAAAGCCCAGCCCCTGTGTGACGGTGCGGCATTCCTGGCCCGCATCAAGCGGGTGTATACCTCTGCCCAAGGAGGCGGAGAAACCGCCTTGCTGGGGGTCCGTGCCCAGGGTAACATGCTGCTGGTACGGGTGTCCGGTGTGGATACGATGGATGCCGCCCGCGCCCGGGTGGGGCATACTTATTACTTTGCCAAGCAGGATGCCAAGCTGCCAGAGGGCCGCTATTTCATCGACGATCTGCTGGGCTGCGCGGTCACGGATGCTGAAACCGGCACCGTGTACGGTACCATCACCGATATTGATCATCCGGCGGCGCATGATGTGTATACCGTACGCCGGGAGGACGGCAGCACATCGCTGTTCCCGGCTGTGCCGGAGTTTCTGGACCGGGTGGATATGGCGGCCCGTACCGTGTATGTGCGCCCGATTCCCGGCATGTTTGACCAGCCCGTCAACGGGGATGAGGAGTAAACCATGCGCATTGATATTGTGACACTCTTCCCGGAACTCTGCCAGAGTTTTCTCGGCGCCAGCATCCTGGGCCGTGCGGCGGATAAAGGCTTGTTTGAGGCTCACTGCCATCAGATCCGGGACTATACCACCAACAAGCAGAAGCAGACGGACGATTATCCCTATGGCGGCGGCTGCGGTATGGTGCTGTATGCCCAGCCCATCGCCGACTGCCTGCGGGAAGTGATCCGCCAGTGCGAGGAACAGGGGAGAGCCCGCCCGCATATTGTCTTTATGACGGCCGGCGGCCAACCCTATAATCAGCAGATTGCCAAGCGCCTTGCTGGGTGCGATTCTCTGACCCTGGTCTGTGGTCATTATGAGGGCATTGATGAGCGCGTGATTGAAGCGTTTGCTGATGAGGAAATCTCCATTGGTGATTACGTCCTGACCGGCGGCGAACTGGCCAGTCTGGTGGTGGCGGACAGCGTGCTGCGTCTGCAGCCCGGTGTTCTGGCCGAAGAACAGGGCTACCAGGAGGAAAGCCATTGGGATGGCCTGCTGGAATACCCTCAATACACCCGCCCGGAAGTGTGGGAAGGCCGTGCGGTGCCGCCGGTACTGCTGACCGGAGACCATGGCAAAATCACGACCTGGCGCGCCCGGCAGGCCCACGCGCGCACGGCAGCCCGCCGCCCCGACCTGTACAAGGATTGGTGCCTGCGCCATCCGCTGCGCCCGCGCCGCTGGAAGCGCAGTGAGCGGGCAGAATTGGTCCGTACGGAAGAAGCCTGGAATGCTGCAGCCGCTATCTATGCCGAGGCGTGGCAGGAAATGTGCCGACCGATCTGTGCTGCAGCCTATGTGGCGGAACATACACCGGAAAAAATGCGCGCCGAGCTGGAAGCCGACCATGCCGCCGGATGGGCATTCTACCTGCACAGCACAGCGGGAAAACCGGATGCTCTGGTGGGTGTCTGTCACAAGACCGGGGAGATCGGCCGTCTGTATGTCCGCCCGGAAGCACAGGGACAGGGAATCGGTGCGCTGCTACTGGAATTTGCCCGTAAAAAGCTTGCGGAACATGCGGTGCCACACCTGTTTGTGCTGGATGTCAATCTGCCGGCACAGGCTTTGTATCTGCGTATGGGATACCGTTTTGACAGCGTGGCAAAGGTGTATGACCCGGCTGAAAATCCGGCGGCGGTGCAGCTTTGCCGGGAACTGAAATTTGTCTATACGTCGACCAAAAACGCTGAATGACAGAATGCGTCTTGACTTTTTTGTGCTGATTCACAACAGTGTTGAAAATAAACTGGTTAAAATGTACAAAGAACAGGTGCAAGGTTTGTCGGAAATGCGGAATCCTGACAAATTTGCGTTTTTCCACTGTACAAAGTCGAAGAAATGGGATAAAATAAAATCATCCGGGCGGCTAACCTTAGTGCAAATACCGCCTGACACTTGCCCGCGGTAGAAAAGCTTGGGCGTATTATTTTCACAAAGTAGGAGAGAATAGCTATGTACGTTAAAGAAGTTACCGTTGAGAATCAGGTTGGTCTGCACGCACGTC
>DXNX01000204.1 GCA_019413245.1 Oscillospiraceae bacterium | reverse complement strand
CTGCGGGCTTTCCCTGCCCCGCAGCGGGCTTCCGTTTAGATTGTCGCTACCAATTATATGAAAAATATGGCGCAGAATCAAGGGATTTTGCAAAAAACGGGGAGCGGCAAACAAAAATTGTCAATTGTGATAAAAAGCACAGACAAGGGCGCGCCAAACTTCGGCGGATTGAGAAAAATGTGTTTTATTTTACTGCCGGGTCATGGTGCAGGGTGGCAATATCCACCAGCTCCATCTTGCTGATGTCATGGTCGCCGCGCAGGGCATCCACCAGCACGCGGGCGGTGTCCAGAGCGGTGATGCAGGGGATGGAAAGCTCGGTGGCCTTACGGCGGAACTTGACCGAATCACGGTGCGGGTCACGACCATGGGGGCTGGTGGAGATGATGTAATCCACCAGGCCGCTTTCCAGCAGGTCAATGGCATTAGGACGCTCGCCGCTGACCTGACGGACCACGCTGCAGGGGATCATCTGGCTGTTCAGGTACCGGGCCGTGCCGGGGGTGCCGTAGATCTTGTAGCCGTAGTCATGCAGCTTCCAGGCCAGTTCGGCGGCTTCCTTCTTGTCCGCATCCTTCACCGAAACGATGACGCAGGAGCCGGGGCCGGGGGTCTTGAACTGATAACCGGCGCCCACCAGGCCCTTCATCATGGCCTCGTGGAAGGTGGGGGCGATGCCCAGCACTTCGCCGGTGGACTTCATCTCGGGGCCCAGCATGGTATCCACGCCGTGCAGCTTCAGGAAGCTGTACACGGGCACTTTGACCGCGTAGTAAGGGCTCTTGCCGCCGCGCCACAAGCCGGTGCCGTAGCCCATATCCTTGAGCTTTTCGCCCAGGGTGCAGCGCACGGCCAGGTCCACCATGGGCACGCCGGTGACCTTGCTGATATACGGCACGGTGCGGGAGGAACGGGGGTTCACCTCAATGACGTAAACCTTGCCGTCCTGCACAGCGTACTGCACATTGACCAGGCCCACGACCTTCAGTTCCCGGGCAAAACGGCCGGTGTAATCCACCAGGGTGTCGATGACGCTCTGGGGGAAGTCATAGGGCGGGTAAACACAGATGGAGTCGCCGGAATGCACGCCGGTACGCTCGATCTGCTCCATGATGCCGGGGACCAGGTAGTCCTCACCGTCGCAGATGGCGTCGACTTCACATTCGGTGCCGTAGATGTACTTGTCCATCAGCACCGGGTGAGACATATCCACATGAGCGGTGATGACGCCCATGTACTCCACCACGTCGGCGGAGTTGTAGGCCACGATCATGTTCTGGCCGCCCAGAACGTAGGACGGACGCATCAGAACGGGGTAACCCACTTCCTCGGCAGCCTTGAGGGCTTCCTCCAGAGTAAAGACGGTACGGCCCTCGGGGCGGGGGATGCCGCAGCGCTCCAGCAGTTCGTCGAAGCGTTCGCGGTCCTCGGCCTCGTCGATGGCGTCGGCGGGAGTACCCAGAATGGGCAGGCCCACCTCATCCATATGCTTGGCCAGCTTGATGGCGGTCTGGCCGCCGAACTGCACCAGGCAGGCGTCGGGCTTTTCGGTGGCGATGACGTTGTCCACGCTCTCGGGGTTCAGGGGGTCGAAGTACAGACGGTCGCCGGTATCAAAGTCGGTGGAAACGGTCTCGGGGTTGTTGTTGACCAGAACAGCCTCGCAGCCGTGCTTTTTCAGCGTCCAGACGGCGTGCACCGAGCAGTAGTCGAATTCGATGCCCTGGCCGATACGGATGGGGCCGGAACCGAAGACCAGCACCTTCTTGCGGGACTTGTCGCTGTGCTCCTCAATGAAGCCGGCGGCCTCGTTGTCCTCGTCGTAGGTGGAGTAGAAGTACGGGGTGCGGGCGGCAAATTCCGCGGCGCAGGTATCGACCATCTTGAAGCCGGCGTGCAGGTCCTTGACCGGCAGCTCGGAAGCGCCGGACAGGCGCAGGATGGTCTTGTCCAGGAAGCCGTATTTCTTGGCTTCCAGATACTTTTCACGGGTGAGTTCGCCCTGCTTCAGGCCCAGTTCCAGGTTGGCCAGATGCTGCATCTTGTCCAGGAACCACCAGTCGATCTTGGTGATGTCATAGATGACCTTGTGGTCCACGCCCCGCTTGAGGGCTTCATAGACGCAGAAAGCGCGCTCGGAGTCCTGCACATGCAGGTGTTCGATAATCTCCTCGGTGGAGAGCTTCTCGAAATCAGGCAGGGTCAAGGTATCCATGCCCAGCTCGATGGAGGAAACCGCCTTCATCATGGCGTGCTCGAAGTTGTTGCCAATGGCCATGACTTCGCCGGTGGCCATCATCTGGGTGCCCAGGGACTTGTCCGCATAGACGAACTTGTCGAAGGGCCACTTCGGGTACTTGACGACGACGTAGTCCAGGGCCGGCTCAAAGCAGGCGCAGGTCTCGCCGGTAACATCGTTGGTGATCTCGTCCAGGGTATAGCCCAGGGCGATCTTGGTGGCCACTTTGGCGATGGGATAGCCGGTGGCCTTGGAAGCCAGGGCGGAAGAACGGGACACACGGGGGTTGACCTCGATGACCGCGTACTCGAAGCTGTCCGGTTTGAGGGCAAACTGGCAGTTGCAGCCGCCTTCGATGCCCAGCTCGGTGATGATGTCCAGAGCCGCGGTACGCAGCATCTGGTATTCCTTGTCGGACAGGGTCTGGCTGGGGGCCACGACTATGGAGTCGCCGGTGTGCACGCCCACGGGGTCCAGGTTCTCCATGTTGCAGACGGTGATCACGTTGCCCTTGGAGTCACGCATGACCTCGTATTCGATTTCCTTCCAGCCGGCGATGCACTTTTCCACCAGGATCTGAGTGATGGGCGACAGGCGCAGACCGTTGGTGGCGATCTCCCGCAGCTTTTCCTCGTCCTCGCAAATACCGCCGCCGGTGCCGCCCATGGTGAAGGCGGGACGGACGATGACCGGGTAGCCGATGGTGGCGGCGTACTCCACCGCATCCTCCAACTCCTCGACGACCTTGGAAGGCACAATGGGCTGGTGCAGCTTCTCCATGGTGTCCTTGAAGAGCTGACGGTCCTCGGCGCGGTCGATGGTGTCCGGACGGCAAGCCAGCAGGCGCACGCCGGAGCGGTCCAGGAAACCGCTGCGGGCCAGTTCCATGGACAGGTTCAGGCCCATCTGGCCGCCCAGGTTGGGCAGGATGGCGTCGGGCTTTTCCTTTTCGATGATGCGCTCCACCACCTCGGCGGTGAGGGGCTCGATATACACATGGTCGGCAATGTCGGGGTCGGTCATGATGGTGGCCGGGTTGGAGTTGACCAGCACCGTCTCAATGCCCTCGCTCTTCAGCGCGCGGCAGGCCTGGGTGCCGGAATAGTCGAACTCGGCGGCCTGGCCGATGATGATGGGGCCGGAGCCGATGACCATTACCTTCTTGATTTTAGGGTCTTTCGGCATTCTTACAGCCCTCCTTTAACACGATTGATGCGGCGGATGTTCTGGATGAACCGGTCGAACAGGAACTCGGTGTCCCGAGGACCGCCGCTGGCTTCGGGGTGGAACTGCACGGTAAAGCAGTTCCACTGCATATACTCCACGCCCTCGCAGGTCTTGTCGTTGGCGTTCACATGGCTCACACGGCCCACGCCCTCGGGCAGGGTGCCGCCCAGCACGGCATAGCCGTGGTTCTGGCTGGTGATAAAGGTGCGGCCGGTGGCAAAGTCGGTGACCGGCTGGTTGGCACCGCGGTGACCGTACTTCATCTTGCTGGTCTTGGCGCCGGCAGCCAGAGCGGTGAGCTGATGGCCCAGGCAGATGCCGAAAGCCGGGATGCCGGTATCCAGCATCTTGCGGATGTTGGCGATGATCTCGGTGTTTTCCGCCGGGTCGCCGGGGCCGTTGGACAGCATCAGGCCGTCCGGCTTGAGGGCCGCCAGTTCCTCGGGGGTGGTGGTGCCGGGCAGAACGGTGACGCGGCAGCCGCGCTTCTGTAGGCAGCGCACGATGTTGTTCTTGCAGCCCAGATCCAGCAGAGCCACATGCAGCACCGGACCGCCGTCCTTGGGCTCGGCGGTGGGTTCAAAGGTCTTGGGTTCAGCACAGGTGGTGGATTTCACCGCCTCGGTGACCGCATAGCCCTGGATGGTGGGCATGAGAGCAGCCAGCTTTTCCGGCTCGGCCTTGGGG
>DXNX01000203.1 GCA_019413245.1 Oscillospiraceae bacterium | reverse complement strand
ATGCTGCTGCTGGACGAGCCGTCCATGGGCCTGTCTCCGCTGCTGGTCAAGGAAATCTTCAAGATCATCCGTGACGTGAATCGAAACGGCGTGACGGTGCTTCTGGTGGAACAGAACGCCAAAATGGCGCTGGAAATCGCCAACCGTGCCTATGTGCTGGAAACCGGCACGATCAAGATGGAAGGGGAAGCCACCGAGCTGGCCAACAACATCGAAGTGCGCAAAGCATATCTGGGTGCTCAATAAAAAATGAAAAAGCACCTTCCGTTGTGGGATTGTCCGCAAAGGAAGGTGCTTTTTTGTTTGGACCGTATGAAAATCAGCGTGCAGCAGCGGGAGGCCGGTCGTTATCAGACAACGGCTGCGTCATCTTTTCCAGCAACGAAATGTAAAGCTGACTGCCGCGGGCAATGAAGCGGTTCTTGATCTCTTCTGCGGTCAGGGCATCGGGCATGGCCAGTTCCAAACGGAAACTTTCCGGCTGTCCTTCGTCCCGGATGGTACACACAACGCGGTATCCATTGGCATCGTGTTCCACGGTAGCATGGTTCTGTGCCGCACGGTGTGCCCAGCTCTGCAGGCGGATAACGGCCAGAATGGCACTTTCCCGCACGCTGCGAGGCAGGTCATAAGCCAAGGTGTCTGCCACATTGGCGCCCTTTTCGGTAATCTTGTATCCTTTATCCTGAATAGTGACCAGCTGCTGATGCTCCAGTTCACCCAAAGCACCGGCAAATTCAAAGTAATTGACCAGCTCTTCCTGCAGCAGAGCGCCTTCCAGCGTTTCTCGGGTGACAGGGCCGGTGGTTTTGATCAGGTAGCACAGGAGAATCCGAATCTCTGTGCTGCTTGTAAGGCCGCCGGGCTTTACACCTCCGGTAAATGCGTCCGCCATTGGTAAATCACTTCCTGTTCATAGTATTCCTGCCTTTTATTATAGCGCATGCAAACGAACGTGACAAGCGCACATGCCGGGAATCCGGACAATCAGAATACAGTTTCGATTTGTTTGCGGCTCTGGGGTGTGGAATATGTCCAGCGATGGATACGGCCGCGGGTGACAAAATAATGGGGCTCAAACCGCATGGGCTGATTCAGCGTCTTGTTCACGACCACCAACTTGATCTTCATTTTGTCGGGCAGGATACTCTTGATGTACACACTGACCGCCTGACCGGCATGCAGCGTTTTGTCCGGCTCCGCCAACCCGGCCAGATTGGGGGCAATCTCGATGAAAACGCCGTATTCCTCCACGCTGCGTACAATGCCGACCACAGTTTCACCGGCCGCAAAACAGGCCGCGTTTTCGCTCCAGGTTCCCAGCAGTTCCCGCAGTGTCAGTACAATGCGTCCCTGGGCGTCCCGGTTCTTTACGGCACACAGCAGTTGCTGACCAACCTGAACGCGGTCGGCAGGACTGGAAATGCGGGAAACGGACAGACAGTCGATGGGCAGCAGTGCGGAAATACCGCAGCCGACATCACAAAAGGCACCGAAATTTTCGATGTGGGTGACGGTGCAGGGGATGACACTGCCGTTTTCCAGCGTATCCAGATAATTCTTCCGGCAGGCGCGCTGTGCGGCGGCCCGGGAAAGCAGATAGGCGGGTTCTCCCTCCTCCTGGGTATAGCCCGCCAGTACAAAGCAGGTGGGCCGCCCTACGCGGGTCAGAACGGCGATATCCTTAATCGTTTCTCCCGGCTGCACATCCACACATTCTTCAAACGGCATGACGGCCCGGCGACCGCAAATCTCAAAACGGAGTCTGCGGGCGGTATCAAATGCAAGGGCAGTGCTTTGCAGTACTTCTCCCGTCTGACGACAGTGTTCCAGTTCGTCCTGGGTGAGATGGTTGGCATTGCGGCAAAGGCCTTCGGCACGATATTCAAGCATTTCCTTGTCCTCTCTGTCTTGTGTATTCCGCATGTGCGGTCAATGAACTGTATGCGTTGATGCAGGCTGATATTTGCAAAACTGCCTGCATGGTATATAATAAGAACGAAGATTTTGCTGATGGGCGGTGAGAGTATGGATGTACGGGTCGGAGATGTGATCCAGACAAAAAAGCCGCACCCGTGTGGTGCGAACCGGTTTGATGTACTTCGCGTCGGTATGGATTTCAAGATCCGCTGCCAGAAATGCGGGCATGAGATTATGCTGCCGCGCGTAAAAATTGAAAAAAACATCAAGAAGATTCTTCGGGATGGAGAAGAACAGTAGCAGGACATTCTTTTATCTGCCGCTATACGGAACTGTGTAAAGGAATGTCTGTTTTATGTTTGAACAACTCCATGAAATTGAGCGTCGGTATGAAGAAATTGCGTATCGGATGAGCACGCCGGAAGGGACGGCAGACCCGAACGCCTATGCCGCGCTGGTAAAAGACTACAAAGAACTGACCCCCCTGATTGAAAGCTGGCGTGCCTGGCGTGCGCTGCAGAAAGAAATAGAAGAGGAGCAGGCAATGCTTCAGGAAGAAGACGCTGACCCTCTCTTCATCGATATGGTACAGCAGGAGCTGCGCAAAAACAGGCAAAGCATGTCGGCCCTGGAAGAAAATCTCCGGCTGCTTTTACTGCCCAAAGATGCGGATGATGACAAGAGCATCATCATGGAAATCCGCGCCGGGACCGGCGGGGAAGAGGCGGCTCTGTTTGCCAGGGATTTGTGGCGGATGTACACGATGTATGCGGCCCGGCGCGGGTGGAATTGCGAAACGGTCCAGTGCAGCGAGACAGAACTGGGCGGCGTCAAGGAGATTGTATTTTCCATTGAAGGCTCCGGCGTATACAGCCGCCTGAAATTTGAAAGTGGTGCCCACCGCGTACAGCGCGTTCCGCAGACCGAGACCCAGGGCCGTATCCAGACATCGGCTGCCACAGTGGCGGTTATGCCGGAGGCGGAGGAGGTTGAGTTTGATCTGGACCCAAAGGACCTGCGCATCGATACATTTCGTTCCTCCGGCGCGGGCGGCCAGCATATCAATAAGACCTCAAGCGCCATTCGTGTAACCCATCTGCCCACCGGTACGGTGGTCGAGTGTCAGGACCAGCGAAGCCAACGAGAAAATAAAGAAAGAGCACTCAAGGTCCTTCGCAGTCGGCTGCTGCAGCAGAAGCAGGAAGCCTACGACCAGGAATACAACGCCAAGCGTCAGAGCCAGGTGGGAAGCGGGGACCGCAGCGAGCGCATCCGCACCTACAACTTCCCGCAAGGGCGCGTGACGGACCATCGCATCGGTTTGACAGTCTACAAACTGGATGAGGTTCTCAACGGAAACCTGGATCTGATTGTGGAGCCGCTGATGTTGGCTGATCGGGAAGAAAAACTCAAACAGATGAACGCCGGCGAAAGCACCGGCCAATAAAAAGGAAGATGGAAATTATGCAGACACAAGTCTTGCCTGTCAATGAAGAAAGCATCAAACTGGCGGCGAAACTTTTGCGCCAGGGCGATATTGTGGCACTTCCCACCGAAACAGTGTATGGCATCGCGGCAGACGCCCGCAACGGAGAAGCTGTCAAAAAAATCTTTTTGGCCAAAGGGCGACCCCAGGACAATCCGCTGATCGTTCACATTTGCGGGATGGAGATGCTCCACGGACTGGTTTCGGAGGTGCCGGAGCGGGCGTATCGTCTTGCCGAAGCTTTCTGGCCCGGTCCGTTGACCATGGTTATGCCCCGTGGTCCCGAAGTTTCGGAAGTGACCTGCGCCGGGTTGGACACAGTGGGCATCCGGATGCCCTCTCATCCTGTTGTGCAGGCGGTCATCAAGGCTTCTGGCGTGGCTTTTGCGGCCCCTTCGGCCAACCTGTCTGGAAAGCCCAGTCCCACCAATGCACCGGATACGCTGGCGGATATGGACGGTCGCCTGCCGTTGATTCTGGACGGCGGCGAGTCGGACGTGGGCGTGGAGTCTACCGTGATATCAGTCTGCGGGGAACACCCCATGCTCCTGCGTCCCGGATATGTGACCAAGGAACAGATGGAAGAAGTTCTGGGAGAAGAGGTTCTGGTATCCCACGCCATCCTGGAACGCTTGCGTCCCGGAGAAACGGCCCGTTCTCCCGGAATGAAGTACAAGCATTACGCGCCAAAAGCTCAGGTGACCATCCTGAAAGGCGACTTCGAAAAGTACAAAGCCTACCTGCAGGAACACGCAGCGCCCGGTG
>DXNX01000202.1 GCA_019413245.1 Oscillospiraceae bacterium | reverse complement strand
GTCCAGCAGCAGCATCTTGGGGCGGCACATCAACGCACGCCCAATGGCCAGCATCTGCTGTTCGCCGCCGGAAAGCGTGCCGGCCGCCTGGCTGCGGCGTTCTTTCAGACGAGGCAGCAGGTCATACACCATATCGAAATCTGCCTGAATGGCATCCTTACCATCCCGACGGGTATAAGCCCCCATCTGCAGGTTCTGCTGCACGGTCAGCCCGCTGAACACACGACGGCCTTCCGGCACCTGAGCCAGCCCCAGGCGGATGATCTTGTGGGCCTCCATACGGCTGATGGTCTGACCGCAATAGACGATTTCTCCACTCTTGGGCTTGAGCAGACCGGAGATAGCATGCATGGTGGTCGTCTTACCGGCACCGTTGGCACCGATCAGGGTCACGATCTCCCCTTCATTCACATGGAAAGAGACATCACGGATGGCATGAATGGAGCCATAGAACACATTGATGTTTTTGACTGCAAGCATTTCCCCCATCGTTAGTCACCTCCCAGGTAAGCTGCAATGACTTTCGGGTTATTGCGGATGGATTTGCCGTCGCCATGAGCGATCACACGACCATAGTCCAGCACAGTGATCTCCTCGCAGATACCCATGACGAAGTTCATATCATGTTCGATCAGCAGAATGGCAATACCGAACTGATCGCGCACGCTGCGCACTGTATTCATCAGTTCTTCCGTCTCGTTGGGGTTCATACCGGCCGCCGGCTCATCCAGCAAAAGCAGTTTCGGCTTCGTAGCCAGGGCACGGGCGATTTCCAGCTTGCGCTGCTTGCCGTAAGGCAGCTGCGAAGCTTTTAAAGAAGTTTCCTTGTCCAGATCAAAAATTTTCAGCAGGCGCAGAGCTTCCCGGTCCATCTGGTGTTCCTTTTCGCGGAACGCCGGAAGACGCAGAATGCCGGTCCACATGCTGTACCGGATCTGGTTGTGCAGCGCCACCTTGACGTTATCCAGAACCGTCATATCATTGAACAGTCGGATATTCTGGAAAGTACGGGCCACACCGGCCTTGCTGATCAAATCCGGGCTTTTGCCCGTAATGTCTTTTCCGTCCAGGACGATATTGCCTTCTGTCGGCGTATACACGCCGGTCAGCATAT
Organism: Oscillospiraceae bacterium; assembly: GCA_019413245.1. Taxonomy (GTDB): domain Bacteria; phylum Bacillota; class Clostridia; order Oscillospirales; family Ruminococcaceae; genus Gemmiger. Next base: position 3,209 of record DXNX01000202.1, on the reverse strand, counting down.
TGAACACGGTGGTCTTGCCTGCGCCGTTGGGTCCGATCAAACCATACAGATGGCCCTTTTCAATCTTCAGGTCCAGCTGCGCAACCGCCTGCAGACCGCCGAAGGCAATGCCCAGGTTGCTCACTTCCAGCAGTGCCATCATTGCACCTCCTTCGCTTTGCTACCGGGTTTCAGGCGGTTGCGGAACCCGTCCGTAAACCGCTTGCGCCATGCCACGACCTGCGGGCTCTGGCTGAAGATCATAACCACGATCAGCACAATGGCGTAAATCAGCATGCGATAATCATTCAGAGACCGCAGTAGTTCCGGCAGAACGGTCAGCAGCGCAGCTGCGATAACAGAACCGCGGATGTTACCAATGCCGCCCAGAACCACAAACACCAGAATCAGAATGGAGGTGTTATAGTCAAACTTCTTGGCAACCAGCGAAGAATAGTTCAGAGAGTACAGAACACCTGCCACGCCGGCAAATACAGCAGAGATGATAAAGGCCATCAGCTTGTACTTGGTGATGTTAATACCGACACTGCGCGCTGCAATTTCGTTGTCGCGGATAGACTCAATAGCGCGGCCAGCCCGGGAATTGATCAGGTTCAAAACCACAAGCAGAGTCAGGATGACCAGCACAATACCCAGGGTAAAGGTAGACGCCTTCTTGATGCCGGTAATGCCCAAAGCACCGTTGATCAGCATGGTTCCGTCAGGCTCCATACCCATGGAGGCAGAATCCGTAAAGGAAATGTGCAAACCGTTGGAGTCATATCCCAGGTAGCAGGCGTTCATAACGTTCTTGATGATTTCACCGAATGCCAGCGTAACAATAGCCAGGTAGTCACCGGACAGACGCAGAACGGGCACGCCGACAATAAAGCCAAACACACCAGCCATCACGCCACCCACAACAAAGGCCAGCAAAATTCCCAGCCAGTTGGGGACCTGTCCATACAAAATGGTCCAGACCAGTGTACCGGAGAATGCACCAACGCTCATAAAACCGGCATGACCCAAACTCAGCTCGCCCAGAATACCAACCGTCAGGTTCAGGGAAATAGCCAGGATAACATAGGCACAAATAGGAACCAGCTGACCGGAAAGAGAACTGGTCAGCACCCCAAGCGCGGACAGAATCTGGATAACAATATAAAACCCGATCACGATGCCAAAGGTGATAAGGTTGTTTTTGGTCGACTTGCGCATATTTTTCAAGCGAAACATCCTTATCCCCCCTTATACCTTAACATTGACCTTTTTGCCCAACAGGCCCGTAGGCTTGACCAGCAAAACAACGATCAGCACCAGGAAGACGATTGCGTCCGACAACTGGGTGGAGATATATGCCTTGCTGAGGTTTTCAATCACGCCCAGCAGGATACCGCCCAAGAATGCACCGGGGATAGAACCGATACCGCCGAAAACGGCCGCCACGAATGCCTTGATACCAGGCATAGCGCCGGTGGTCGGCTGCAGGGTAGGATAAGAAGAGCAAAGCAAAGCGCCAGCCACAGCAGCCAGAGCAGAGCCGATAGCAAAGGTCAGCGAAATGGTGGCATTCACATTAACGCCCATCAGCTGAGCCGCGCCGCGGTCTTCGCTCACCGCCTGCATGGCGTGACCAGCAGATGTATGATTGATGAAGTACAGCAAGGCCACCATGATGACAACACAGGCCAGAATGGTCACGATAGTCTCGGCAGAAATGGTCAGCTGACCATCAAACAGCTTCACCGGCTTGAAAATGGCGGAATTGGCCACCACAGACGGGAAGCTCTTGGTATTGGACGACCACATCAGCTGAGCCACCTGCTGCAGCAGGTAGCTCACGCCGATGGCCGTGATCAGGACCGCCAGTGAAGGCGCGTCGCGCAGCGGCCGATAAGCCACCCGTTCAACAACCACACCCAGTATCGTACACACGATCATGGAAAGGATAATGGCCAGCACCGGATTCCATCCGAAAGAGCCAAAGGTGAAAAACACCACATAGCTGCCGATCATGATAACGTCGCCATGAGCGAAGTTCAGCATCTTGGCGATGCCGTACACCATCGTGTAGCCCAACGCAATCAGAGCATACACACTGCCCAGGCTGATGCCATTGATCAGGTAGGACAAAAATTGCATCCTGTAATACACCTCAAATCTTAAAACGATTGCCCAACGTGCTTTTGCACGGTCACGACATCATTCTACCATAGATGCCGTCTGCAGACAATAATTTTGGCCGCCCGGGCATCTTCTCCTGTTTTCAGGAACTAAAAAAGACAAAGAGGGCTGCCGAAATGGAATTCGGACAGCCCCCTTTGGCAAAAAATTCAGTTCTCTAATAACAACGTCACACGTCTGTTATTCTGCAGTCTGATAAGCGCCGTTGGTAACAACGTACACACGCGGAGGCTTGTTGACAGTACCGTCAGCGGACCAGGTCTGGCCTTCACCGGTGGTGCCGTTGAAGGTCATGGTAGTGAACTGGGTCTTCAGAGCCTCGCACATATCGCTGGCGCTCATATCGCCGTTGATGCTGCCGTTCTGCACGCACTGATAGATCGCATAAACGCAGTCATACGCATCAGCAGCGAACTGGATGGGAGTTTCGTTGTACGCAGCCTGATACGCAGAAACGAACTTCTGGGTGGTTTCATCGGTAGCAGTTGCGGAGAACGGGCACAGCAGCATCAGGCCTTCAGCCAGAGAGGTGTCAAAGCCTTCAATGGTCAGGATGCCGTCCATGCCGTCACAACCGAAGAACGTGGGCTTGTAGCCGACCTTATCGGCAGCGATCAGGATCTGAGAAGCCTCATTGTAGTAGATGGGCAGGAAGACCAGATCAGCGCCGGCCTCCTGGCACTTGGCCACCTGGGTGGACAGGTCGCTCTTGTTGTCGCTGGTGAAGCTGACAGCCGCCACGACATCCAGCCCCTTGGCAGTAGCTTCTTCAGCGAAAGCGTTATAAACGCCCATGGAATACGCATCGGAAGAATCGTAGATGATGCCGAACTTGGTGCCCAGACCCTTTTCGGCAATATAATCAGCAGAAACAATGCCCTGGTTCGGGTCGGTGAAGCACATCTGGAAGACGTTGTCGCCGGTTTCGACCACATCCACAGCGGATGCGGAAGGAGTCAGCATAAACATATTGTCGTTGACGGCTTCGCCCGCAACGGAGAGGCTGGGGGTGGAAGTACTGTCTCTTATACACATCTGACGCTGCC
>DXNX01000201.1 GCA_019413245.1 Oscillospiraceae bacterium | reverse complement strand
GCCGTGACCCGCACGGTTCCGGCGGCGGACACCGGCTGTGTGCCCGTTCTGCGGCTGGTGGATTTCATCGGTCCGGACGAGGTACTCCCCCGAATCGGCCATGCTTTGGACAGCCTTTTGCACCATACCGGCGCCGAATATCTGGACTGCTACAACGCCGGTATCGCCCCGGATATCTGGCGGCAGACCGGCCTGACTGAGCGTCTGCCGGAGGACGGGGTCATCATCCCCAACTATCTGACGCCCCCTCTGCGGGACAACACCGAGTACTACTACTTTGTGAATCAGCCTGACGGCTTCGTGATGTTCAAGGCTGACGGCGACCAGGACCGGCCCAACCTGTCCTGACCGCCTTTTCCGCACCAACACGGAAAAGTTCTCCACCAAACATTTATTTTCGGTTGAATACACCGTACTCCTGCCCGGAGGCACTGCCCTCCGGGCTTTTTTGCTGCCAAATGCAAGGCGGCACAGCCGAAGCCGTGCCGCCATTTGTTACTTGTTTGTGCGTATCAGTTGCCGTCGTCGCTCTGGTATACGGGCACGCCGGCATATTCATCCGGTGCGTCGGCGGGCAGGCTCTGCATGTACTCGTGCATGGCCTCGGCCACCTTTTTGCTGTACGCCACCGCTTCCACCACTGTGCGGGCGCCCTTGACGGCGTCGCCCGAAGCAAAAATGCCGGGGCGGCTGGTGCGGCCTACCTCATCGGTGACGAACAGGCCGCGCTCGTTGACCTTCAGACCATCGGTGGTTTCGGTGATGGTGGTGCAAGGCCCCTGGCTGATGGAAACCACCACGCTGTCCGCCGGGTACAGGACCTCGCTGCCCGGGATTTCGGTCAGCGTCCCGTCTTCGGCTTCGTTCACATCCCGGAAGACCACGCCCTGGTCGGTGATCTCCACCGGCTTCTTATTATAGAAGAATTCCACGCCTTCCAGTTTGGCGTAGCTTTCCTCATAGTGGCTGGCTGCGATCTTCTTGGTCAGAGAGAAACACTCCAGATGCCGGGTACCGTGGCGGATGGCGGTGCGGGCCACGTCCATGGCCGCGTTGCCGGCGCCGATGAGCACCACCCGATTGCCCAGATGGTAGACGTCCGGGTTCTGCAGGTAGTTGATGGCAAAATGAACATTCCCCAGACTTTCGCCCTTGATGCCCAGGGTATTGGGGCGCCATACGCCCGTTCCAATAAAGATCGCTTTGTAGCCGTCCCGGAACAGGTCGTCGATCTTGAGCGCCTTGCCCACATCGGTGTTGGGACGTACCTTGATGTCCTTCAGGCGCAGATGCCGGTATTCGAAATCGTCCAGCACGCTCTTGGGCAAACGGAACTCCGGGATGCCGTAGCGCAGCACACCGCCGATTTTATCGTGGCTCTCAAAGATGGTCACGTCATAGCCGTAGCGGGCCAGGATCACCGCAATGGTCAGACCCGCCGGACCGGAACCGATGATGGCCACCCGCTTGCCGTTGGGGATAGCGGGGCCATGGGTCATCTGGGAGGCATAGGTGGAGGAGATGTAGTTTTCAATGACCGAAAAATGGACCGGAGAACCCTTGATCCCCTGCACACAGTGGCCTTCGCACTGATTTTCGTGGTTGCAGATCAGGCTGCAGACGGTGGTCAGCGGATTGTTTTCAAACAGCATCCGGCCGGCTTCGTTGAGTTTATTGTCTTTGAGCAGGCGGATCACTTCGGGAATGTTGGTGTGAATGGGGCACCCCTGCTGGCAGCGGGGGTTCTTGCATCCCAGGCAGTGGTTGGCTTCATCCATAACGTGCAGGGCCATGTTGTTCCTTCTTTCTTTTATGGTGCAGCGTCCTTGTTACTTTTGCAACAAAGTTTCAGCACAGGCAATGAAAATCCATAATGGTATTATAATACCACCGGTTTTGCTGTATAGGCAAGCCCCATCGGCTGGGTTTGTCCCCTGCACAGAGATGAAAAATCTGTAAAAGAAGCATGAAGTCCAATCAGATACCGGGCTTCCGGCAGCGTCTGTTCCAGTTTGGCCAGGGATGTGGAAACCGGCAGCGACGCCTGCCGCAGCAACGGCAACGCTTCCCGCCGGGCGCCCAGCACATGCAGATACGGCGGAAGTGCCGGTAATTTTCCGGCTTCCACCCCTATGGCGGCATCCAGGGCCAGGCGGCGCAGCCGGGCATGAGGATACCGTTTGGTTTTGAGGCGTGCATACAGATCTTCCGCGTTGGCGGCCTCCCGGACAGCTGCCGCCAGACGGTTTTCCAGCCCTTCACTGACCCCGCGCACCCGTGCAAACCGGGTCTGATCCCCCATGCGCAGCAGAGCCAGCAGAGCCGTACTGAACTTGGCCGGGTCGGCCGTCAGCCCTTGCCGGGCCGCCTGGTGGTAGAGTTCCATTGCTGTTTCCGGCACATAGGGTGCCAGGGCATCCGGGCCGGCTTTTCGCACCATGGTCCGCAGAAGGCTGGCCGATGCCAGCAGCGTTTTTCCGGCACGCCCCGTTTCCTCCGACCCGTGGTGTGCCCCCAGGCGCGGCAGGGCCAGCGGCTGCATGGGGCTGTGCTGGGCCAACAGTGCCTTACAGTACTCAACGCCCAGAATGTTGTTGGGGCGGCAGAGCAAATCGCTCAGTCCGGGTTCCAGTTCCTCCGCTGCCCGGGCACGGGCAACCGCAAAGGTCAGGCCCTGCCTCAGGTACCGCCGCAGCCGGGCAGAGAGGTCCGGTACTGCCAGAAGCTCCGCCGCATGCATCAACCGGACCGCATCCGGGTCCTCGGCCCCGAAAGCCAGGGTATCACAGCCCAATGCGGTGAGAATGGCCACCCCCGCCGCTGCAAAAGCCTCGGCGCCGGAGTTGGCATAGGGGGCAGGCAGAGCCACCACCAGGTCAGCCCCGCCCAGCAGTGCCGCCCGTACCCGCACAGACTCCGGGTACAGGGGCACACCGCCCCGCTGTACCGCTCCGCTGCTCATGCAGACGGCGATGGTCTCGGCCCCGCGCTCCCGCAGCATCCGCAGCTGGGCCGCATGGCCGTTGTGAAAGGGATCGTATTCGGTAATGATGCCGGCAAATTTCATGGTCTACCTCAAATGTTGTGTTTGCCCGCGCCGGTGCCGGCACAGACAGTTTTGTACCATTATACCATATTTGTCCGCTTTTTTTGCGTCCGGAAAGCCCAAACCCGGTATTGCATCGGGGAACCCCACGTTGTATTATGCGCATTTTAGACGAAGATACGCAATATTATTGGTCCGTCTCATGCCTTTGTGCCCCGAAAGCAGCCGTTTTCCTTTGTGCATTATGTCAAAAATTTATCAGGTCATTCTGCCCTCCGTTAGGCGTTTACACCGGAAATCGCGCAATAAATGCACTGTTTCAAAGATTTGATTCTTGAAAACGGCGCATTTCCATACTATAATAAAATCGTTAGTGAACTTATCGGGATATGACCCCGAAAATATTGAAGGAGAATTGACATGAAAGTCCTTGTTATCAATTGTGGTTCGTCCAGCCTGAAGTATCAGCTGATTGATATGGATGGCGAGCATGTGCTTTGCAAAGGCCTGTGCGAACGCATCGGCATGGAAAGCAGCATGATCACCCATGAGGCCAACGGCCACAAGGCCACCACTCCGGCCATCTTTCCCACCCACACTGAGGCTTTCCTGGAAGTCGTGAAGAAGATGACCACCGGCGACGGCAAGGTCATCGATGATCCTTCCGAGATCGACGCCATCGGCCACCGTATCGTCCACGGCGGCGAAAAGTTCAAGGAAAGCTGCCTGATCACCCCCGAAGTGGTGGAGGCCATCCGCGAGCTGAGCCCTCTGGCTCCTCTGCACAACCCCGCCGGCATCCTGGGCATCGAAGCCGCCAAGAAGGTCTTCGGCGACATTCCCAACGTGGCTGTGTTCGACACTTCCTTCCACAGCACCATGCCCCCGCGCGCTTACATGTATGCCATCCCCTATGAGTACTACGAAAAGTACGGCGTGCGCCGCTATGGCTTCCACGGCACCAGCCACAAGTACGTCAGCCATCGCGCTGCCGAATTCCTGGAAGAGCCCATCACCCGCCTGAAGCTGATCACCTGCCACCTGGGCAACGGTTCTTCCATTGCCGCCGTAGACCAGGGCAAAGTCGTGGATACTTCCATGGGTATGACCCCGCTGGCCGGCCTGATGATGGGCACCCGCTGCGGTGACCTGGACCCCTCTGTGGTCAACTACCTGAAGTACACCCTGAACATCACCGGCCACCAGCTGGATGAGATCCTGAACAAGAAATCCGGTCTGCTGGGCGTTTCCGGTGTTTCCAGCGATATCCGCGACGTGGAATCTGCCTCCAAGGAAGGCAA
>DXNX01000200.1 GCA_019413245.1 Oscillospiraceae bacterium | reverse complement strand
CGGCAGTGCCGGTTCCCGCCCCGCCGCCGTGTACAGCAGCGCGGCCAGCAGGACTCCGGCCAGGACCAGGCAGAAGGCAAAAAAGAATTCCGGCCAGAACCGTTGATAGTTCATGATGCCGGTGGCCGCCTGGAGCAGCCAGACGGTGAACCGCCCCTGCCGCAGGAACTCGCCGCCCTGCTGGTAGGTGGCTATGGCCAGGTCGTCCATATCCACGGCGGGCACTGCCATGGCATAGCCGTAGCCCAGAGCGGCCAGCACCGCCAGCACCACCCACAGCAGCGGGCGGCGGGCCAGGGCGGCCAGATTGGGCCACACCGGGTTGTGATTTGTCTGTTTCATCGTCTTATCCTTTGGCCGGAACCGAAGTCCGGGCATGTTTGCGGCGGTACAGGCCCAGTCCCACCAGACCCGCCAGGGTCAGCAGGCTGACGGCCTCGGAAGCACGCCAGAACCAGGGTTCCGAATAGAACACCCGGATGGTGCCGGCATACCCCGCCGGAACGGTCACCTGGACCATCTTGCTGTCCGGGTCACGGGCCACAGCGAGAGCGTTGCCCGCCCCGTCGTCGGCGCGATAGTACGGATAGTACAATAGCGGCACGGTGACGGTACCGCCGTCGGTGCTCTGGCAGGTGACGGTGGCCGTCAGGCCGCTGAGGGCGCTGTCAGTCATCTCCACACCTTCGGTCTCGATGGTCCGGGGGCCGCCGAAATCGGTCTTTTCGGTACCGGCAGGCAGGTACTCCCCTGCTCCCGCATCACAGGAATCCAGCCCGGCAGCGCTGTAACAGAACAGGGTCTCGTTGTCGGTGAGGGCGGTCTGCACAAAGCTGCCCCAGCTCACCAGAGTCAGCACAAGCAGCACCCCCGCCGAAAGATTGCGCAGCTCCGGCCGGTTGGCCAACAGGTAAACGGCGCAGGCCCCGGCCAGGACCCAGAACCAGGTGCCCGGGCTGAGGAAGCGCCACACATACTGCACCATGGCCACCAGACGGCCCAACACCGGGTTCAGGTTGTACAGGTTATCCCAGGGGAAGACATCGCTGGCCAGGACCAGGCAGACAACGCCCGCCCACAGGCCGAAATTGCCCAGCTTCCACACCGGGTCCTTGCGGTCCACCCAGCCCGTGGCGGTGACCAGCGCAAACAAACCGGCAGTCAGCAGCAGGGTCAGGCCCAGACCAATGGCCATCTCCTCATATGTTCCCTGGTCCAGTCCCAGGTTGTACCGGTCGGCCACGCCGCTGAAGAAAAGACCCAGCATCTGACCGAAATAGGCGGCGGTATTGTGGGGGCCGGAACTTTCCTGGGTGGTGATGACCAGTTCGTCCCGCATGGAATCGAACAGGGGCAGCAGGAACCACAGATTCAGCAGTGCGGTGATGCCCACCACCTTGCACAGGGGGAAGAAGGTATTTTTGCGCAGGGTGCGGCGCAGCAGCACCACGCAGGTGCCCAGGGTGAGGATGCCCACGATCTCACAGCTGAGCAGGTGGGTCTGGATCAGGCCGCTGAAGCCGATGACCGCCGGCAGCCAGACAAAGGGGGCAGCTTTGACGCCATCCGGCTGGGTGAAGATCTTCCACAGCCCGTAGAACACCAGCGGCAGGAAAAGCATGGCGGTATATTCCCCTACCGCGCCGCGCAGATAGATATTCAGGATGCGGTAGATGGACAGGGTGTACAGCACGCTGCCGAAGAGCGCCGCCCAGTGGTTTTTGAGCATCCGGCGCAGGCAGAACCAGCTGACCAGAGCCGTGGCGGCATTGACGGCCACCACATACACCTTGTAGGCTCCCTGCACCGAAACGCCGAAAAAGCGCAGCAGCGCCGGGAAATAGAGCAGCAGATCACCGTAAAAGACCGACACTGCATAACCGCGGCCGTCCAGCCAGAAGGGCTGGATGCGCACCGGCAGCTGTCCGGCGGCGATGCCCTGGGCCAGGCCCTCGATACGGTTGAGGTGGAACTGGAGGTCATGCCCGGGGATCAGCCCGCCTGTGAGCAGCGGCAGGGAGGCAATGAGCACCGCGCCGCCCAGGCCCAGGGCCGTGACCGAAGCCCGGGGACCGCCCGGCAGCACCAGACGTCCGGACCACAGAAGCCAGATCAGGTCCGCCGCCACAAAGAACACCAGACGGCAGAGCAGATTGTACCAGGAATAGGCCTGGCTGTACGAGATGACGATACTTTCCAGGGTAAAGCCGCTGCCGCCGGTGGCGATGCGCAGGGTAGCCTGCTGCTGGTCGCTGGGCACTGTCACCTGGAAGGTCACGGCACGCATATCTTTGCGCAGGGTGACGGTGTCTGCCAGGGCGGTGGACTTGTAGAAGTAGCAGGTTACATCGTCGCCGCCGCCCAGGTACGCCACGGTGACGTTGTACATGCCGGGTTCCAGTTCCAGCCAGCGGGTGGCCAGCACTTCGCCGGAAAGCCCTTCCTCCACTTCGGTGCCCTGGGTGGTGTGGGTGATGCCGTGGTCCATCATATCGCCCATACTGTCGCTGAGCAGGGTGGTGGTACCGCGCACCGCCCGGTCCTGCACGAAGCCGCCCAGCAGAAAGACCGCTTCGATGAGGATGACCGCCCACACCAGCCAGTGACGCGGCAGCCGCTTTTTCAGGGCTGTGCACAGGTTTTGCCGCATAATTTTTCTTCTCTCCTTCAACGGGGTTTGGGGATGCCGGGATATGCGAAAAGAGCCCCCGTCGCTGCGGGGGCTCTGTGTTTTTTATTTTGCAGCCAGGTTGACCAGTTTGCCCTTGACGTAGATCTCCTTGACCAGCGTCTTGCCGGTCAGGGCTTCGGTCACAGCGGGCTCCGCCTTGGCGGCGGCGATGGCATCGGCAGCTTCCACATCAGCGGGGACCTTGATGCGGGCCTTGACCTTGCCGTTGACCTGCACCGCGATCTCGATGGTCTGCTCGGTGCACTTGGCTTCGTCGTACTTCGGCCAGGGGTGGTAGGCCAGATGGTCCTCATGGCCCATCTGTTCCCACAGTTCCTCAGTCATATGGGGGGCGAAGGGGTTCAGCAGCTGCAGCAGCACCTCGTACTCGGGGCGGGTGGCGCCGCCAGCATCGGCCAGGGCGTTGACGTAGATCATCAGCTGAGCGATGGCGGTGTTGGCCTTCAGGCTGTCGATATCCTCGCCCACCTTCTTGATGGTGCGGTGCATCAAGGATTCCAGTTCCGGACGCACGCCGCCTTCCAGCAGCTTGTCGCCCATGGCCCAGATGCGGTCCAGGAAGCGCTTGCAGCCCTTGATGGAGGAGGTGTTCCACGGGGCGGCCTTCTCAAAGTCGCCGATGAACATCTCATACAGGCGCAGGGTGTCGGCGCCGTATTCGTTCACCACGTCGTCCGGGTTGACCACGTTGCCCAGGCTCTTGGACATCTTGACCACCGGGTGCTCGGCCATTTCGCCGTACTTTTCCACCAGGTGTTCCTTGGCGGCCTTCTCAGAGCCGAACTCCGCCACCAGCTTGCGCTGCTCGTCGGCGGGCAGGTTGACGAAGCTGTGGGGGTTCAGGCCCAGGATCATGCCGTGGGAGGTACGCTTGGCGTAGGGTTCCTTGGTGGGGACCACGCCGATGTCGTACAGGAATTTATGCCAGAAACGGCTGTACAGCAGGTGCAGGGTGGTGTGTTCCATGCCGCCGTTGTACCAGTCCACCGGGCTCCAGTATTCCAGGGCTTCCTTGCTGGCGATGGCATCCTTGTTGTGGGGGTCCATATAGCGCAGGAAGTACCAGCTGGAACCGGCCCACTGGGGCATGGTATCGGTTTCGCGCTTGGCGGGGCCGCCGCAGCACGGGCAGGTGGTGTTCACCCATTCGGTGTGGCGGGCCAGGGGGCTTTCGCCATTTTCACCGGGCTCAAAGTCCTTGATCTCGGGCAGGCGCAGGGGCAGCTCGCTTTCGGGCAGGGGCTGCCAGCCGCACTTTTCGCAGTAGACCATGGGGATAGGCTCGCCCCAGTACCGCTGACGGCTGAACACCCAGTCGCGCAGCTTGAAGTTGACCTTCTTCTGGCCCTTGCCGTTTTCTTTCAGCCAGGCATACATCTTCTCCTTGGCATCCTCCACGGAAAGGCCGGTGAGGAAGCCGGAGTTGACCAGGGTGCCGGTGGCCACGTCAGTGAAGGCACCTTCGTCCAGGTTGGCCGGGGTGGTGCCGCGGACGACCTCCACAATGGGCAGGCCGAACTTCTTGGCGAACTCCCAGTCACGGGTATCATGGGCAGGCACGGCCATGATGGCGCCGGTGCCGTAGGTGGCCAGGACGTAGTCGGAGATGAAGATGGGGACGGTCTTGCCGTTGACCGGGTTGACAGCCTCCACGCCCTGAATGCGCACGCCGGTCTTTTCC
>DXNX01000020.1 GCA_019413245.1 Oscillospiraceae bacterium | reverse complement strand
GCAGGGCGGCGATCTCTTTGGCAAAGTTGGTGCGGTTGTCCACCATCGTCAGCAGAATACCGTCGATCTGGAGCTTGGGGTTCAGCTGCCGCTTAACCTTGTTGATGGTGGACAGCAGCTGTTCCAGGCCCTTGGCGGGCAGATACTCCGCCTGGACGGGGACTATGATCCTGTTGGCAGCGGCCAAAGCGTTGACCGTGAGCATCCCCAGGGAGGGCTGGCAGTCGATGAGGATATGGGAATACTGTCCCTTTACGGTGTCCAGGTACTGCCGTAGAATGGTCTCCCGGCTCATGGCGTTCACCAGAGATACCTCCATGCCGGAGAGCTGGATGTCAGCGGGCATGAGGTCCACGCCCTCCGGGTGGTGCAGGATACCCTCGCCGGGTTTGATCGGCTCGTCCATGAGAATACGGCCCATCGCATCGGACAGGGTAAAGGGCAGCTTGTCCGGCTGCGGGTTGCCCAGGCTGATGGTGAGGCTGGCCTGCGGGTCAGCATCCACCAGCAGCACCTTCTTTCCGGCCTGCGCCAGCCCGATGCCTAAGTTGGCGCAGGTAGTCGTTTTGCCGACGCCGCCCTTCTGGTTGGCAACGGCGATGATTTGTGGGTTCAATGACTTCACCTCATTTCTGATTGGGTGTTGTCATGTGCCTGCATAACAGCCCTGGAAACAACAAAAGCCGCCACTTAAAACAAGTGACGGCTTCGCTTAAATCCAATATTCTGTTGTGTTTGGAATCAAAAGGTTTTGAGTTCCTTTCTGCTATTCATTTGTCGTTAATGAAACACCTCCTGCAATTCGACTTATTTCAGTATGATTTTTCGGTTTGGAAAAGGATGAAAAAATCAGACTGAAAACCTCAAAACCCTTGATCCTACGGGGCTTTTCCGGTTTGTCGTAATTATACCGTAAGGGCATTCAAACGCTGCGCTACTGATCGCCGCCCATGTGCCGGTCACGACGGTGGCCGGGCGTCTGGGCCATGCCCAGGTCAGCACCACCACGAATATCTATGCCGGATTTATCCGATCTTCCGACGCCAGGGCCGCCGATGCCCTGGGGGAAGCGTTCTCCCGCATTTTGCAAACAGAAACAGGCTAAAAAATCCCCCGGCGGAAGCGTGTCTATATTGGACACAACCCGCCGGGGGTTCTTTTGTCAACCTGCCGTCGTGGTCAACTTTTGGTCAACTGTTTTGCGAAAAGATGCGCCACGATACAAAACGAGAGTGAACGAAAAGTGTCGTTGTATTGAAATATACTGAACGACACGAAACGGTGCAAAAGCCGTGAGGTGCAATTTGTAATCAGCAGGTTGCAGGTTCGATTCCTGTTGCCAGCTCCATATATAATCCGCGTCGAAGCATAAGTTTTGACGCGGATTTTTCTTTACTCTGCCGGAAATTTGGTCCCGAAACCTGCCGGTTCACGCTTCTTTCGCAACCGGAACGGTAATCTTCAAAAAAATAAGCATAAATACGACAAAACGGCATCGGGAGGAATTCCATTCCGATGCCGTTTTATATGGTTGTATTTCAGCTTTTCTGACTGTCTTTCGGCAGCAGTCCATACACCTCATACAGGGTCAGCACATCCTGCAAACTGAGCTTGCGGGCAAACAGCTGGCGATAGGTGGCGGTCTTGACCTTGCCTTCCAGCTTCATCTTGTCCATGCGGGCGGTGGTTTCGTTATACTGCTTCTGGACCGCGGCCAACATTGCCTCGAAGGCGGCCAGGCGTTCTTGATCGTTCACAGCAGCGTCACCCCGGCATTTTCGCAGATGCTGCGGGTCTCGTCGTCCCACAGGCTCACCTGGACCTCACCCACATGGGCCTTGCCCAGCAGCAGCATACACAGACGGCTCTGGCCGATGCCGCCGCCCATGGTCAGGGGCAGCTGACCGTTCAGCAGCATCTGATGGAAGGGCAGTTCCGCCCGTTCGGGGCAGCCGGCTTCCTCCAGCTGGCGGCGCAGGGCAGCGGCATCCACACGGATGCCCATGCTGGACAGCTCCAGCGCGCAGCCCAGGGGCTTGTGCCAGAACAGGATGTCACAGTTCAGGGTCCAGTCATCGTAGTCGGGAGCGCGGCCGTCGTGGGGCTTGCCGCTGGCCAGTTTGCCGCCGATCTGCATGATGCAGACGGTGCCGTGCAGGCGGGTGAACTCATTCTCACGCTCTTTCGGCGTCATGGAAGGGTAGAGGTCCTCCAGCTCCTGGGTGGTGATGAAGGTGACTTCCCGGCCCAGACGCACCCGCTTCAGTTCCGGAAACTTCCAGCGCAGCTCGTCGGCGGTGGCGCACACCGCATCTACGATATCCCGCACGGTGTCCTTCAGGAAGGGGATGGTTCGCTGTTTTTCGGTCACCACACGTTCCCAGTCCCACTGGTCCACATAGATGCTGTGCAGATTGTCGGGGGTTTCGTCGCGGCGGATGGCGTTCATATCACACACCAGACCCTGACCGGGACGGAACCCGTATTTGGCCAGGGCGTAGCGCTTCCATTTGGCCAGACTGTGGACCACTTCCGCTTCACCGTCCAGGCAGGGAACGTCAAAGCGCACAGGACGTTCCACGCCGTTCAGGTCGTCATTCAAACCGCTGCCATGCAGCACAAACAGGGGAGCGGTCACGCGTTTCAGGTGCAAAGCAGCGCACAGCTTTTCCTGAAAGATGGTCTTGATCAGGCCGATGGCCTTCTGGGTGTCGTACAACCCCAGAAGGCTTTTGTAGTTTTGCGGGATCTGTGTGTTGGACATGTCATTTTCCTCCTTATCGTCGGGCCGGTCAGGCCGGTGCGAACTGACTCTGATACAATTGGGCATAGAACCCGTTCTTGGCCAGCAGCTCCTCATGGGTACCGCTCTCGATGATGCTGCCGCTCTTCATGACCAGAATCCGGTCGGCATTCTTGATGGTGGACAGACGATGGGCCACAATAAAACTGGTGCGGCCCTTCATCAGTTCCTCAAAGGCATCCTGCACCAGCACTTCGGTGCGGGTATCGATGCTGGAAGTGGCTTCATCCAGAATCAGGATGGGCGGGCGGCGCAGCATGACGCGGGCAATGCACAAAAGCTGCCGCTGTCCGGCACTCAGATTGTCGCCGTCTTCGGCAATCATGGTATCGTACCCCTGGGGCAGACGGCAGATAAAGCTGTGGGCCCGGGCTTTCTTGGCGGCCGCAATGATTTCTTCCCGGGTGGCGTCCGGCTTGCCGTAGGCGATATTTTCGGCCACAGTGCCGCATTTCAGCCAGGTTTCCTGCAGCACCATGCCCAGATTGGCCCGCAGGGAATCCCGGGTCACGGTGTCGATGGGATTGTCGTCCACTTTCAGGGAGCCGCCGTTAATCTCATAAAAGCGCATGAGCAGATTGACCAGGGTAGTTTTGCCGCAGCCGGTGGGGCCGACAAGCGCAATACGCTGACCCGGCCATACCCGCAGGTTCATGTCCTCGATCAGCGGTACATCCGGCACATAGCGGAACTTCACATGCTCGAAGGAAACGCGCCCGGCGCCCTGGGGCAGCACCACCGCGTTGGGAGCATCGGGGGTGCTGGGCGGCTCGTCGATGAGGTCGAACACCCGTTGGGCACAGGCCAGGGCGTTCTGCAGCTCGGTCATGACGCTGGAAATATCATTGAACGGCTTGGTGTATTGGTTGGCGTACTGGAGCAGCGCGGCCAGATTGCCGGCAGTGATGCCGCCTGCAATGGCGAACAGCGCACCCAGCACACCCACCGCCGCGTACACCAGCGCATTGACGAAGCGGGTGCAGGGGTTGGACAGGGAAGAATAGAAGGTGGCCCGCAGCCCGCAGGACTGCAGATCCAGGTTGATACGTTCAAACCGTTCCTCGGCGCGGCTCTCATACCCGAAAGCCCGCACCAGATGCTGGTTGCCCACCAGTTCTTCCACCAGGCCGGTCATCTCGGCGCGGGTCTCGCTCTGGACCCGGAACATGGAGTAGGTATGCTGGGCAATGAACTTGGCCACAAAGATGGAAAGCGGGGTCAGCAGACCCACCACCAGGGTGATGCGCCAGTCGATGGAGAACATGAACCCGAGGGTGACCAGAATGGTCAGCACGCCGGTGAACAGTTGGGTGAAGCCCATGAGCAGGCCATCGGAGAACTGCTCCACATCGGTGGTCAGGCGGCTGATGGTTTCGCCGGGACGGTGGGCGTCGATGTAACTCAGGGGCAGTTCTTCCATGTGGCTGAACGCCCGTACCCGGATGTCGCGCACCACCTGGAAGGTGATGCGGTTGTTGATCAGGCTCATGAGCCACTGACTCACCGAGGTAATGCAAACGACGATGCCGAACTGGATGGCCAGACGCACCAGCCCGGGCAGATCCACCTCGCCGGGACCGAGGATCAGGTCCACGCCCAGACCGGTGAGGATGGGCGCGTACAGGGTGGTGACCACTGTGACGGCTGCCAGAACCAGCGAAAGCAGTACCAGAAAACGGTACGGTGCAATCAGCTGCAGGACCCGGCGGATGGTGGTGTTGCTGCCGCCCTGGGATGTTTGTTTCTGTTTGCTCATACGGTTTTCTCTACCTCCTCCCGGGAAAGCTGGCTCAGGCAGATCTCGCGATAGACATCGCAGGTTTTCAGCAGTTCGGCGTGGGTGCCGCTGCCGGCCAGAGCGCCGTCATCCAGCACCAGAATCCGGTCGGCACGCTGTACGGCCGTGGCTCGCTGGGATACGATGAACACGGTCATGCCGGAGGTCTTTTCTTTCAGGGCCTTGCGCAGAGCCGCGTCGGTGGCGTAGTCCAGAGCCGAAGCGCTGTCGTCCAGAATCAGAATGGCAGGGCGGGGGACCAGAGCACGGGCGATGGTCAGGCGCTGCCGCTGCCCGCCGGAGAAGTTGCGCCCGGCGGTGTCCACCTTTTCATCCAGCCCGCCCGGCTTGCCGCGGACAAAATCCGACGCCTGGGCAATCTCCAGCGCGTTCCAGATCTGTTCGTCGGTGGCGTCGGGGCAGGCCCAGCGCATATTGTCCCGGATGGTGCCGGTGAACAGAACCGCCCGCTGGGGCACCACGCCGATCATGGTACGCAGCTGGGCAAACGGATATTGCCGCACATCGTGGCCGTACAGCGCGACCTTGCCTTCGGTGGCGTCATAGAAGCGGGCAATCAGGTTGACCAGAGTACTCTTGCCGCTGCCGGTACCGCCGATAACGCCGATGGTCTGGCCGCACAGCGCCTTGAAATCCAGGTCGGTCAGGCTGGGAGCGCCGGCGCCCTTGTAAGTGAAGGTGACGTGGTCGAAGGATACGGCCGGGGCACCTTCCGCGGGAGCCAGCTCTTTGGCGCCGGACTCCGCCGGGTCAGGCATGCCGGTGGTCGTGTTCAGCAGCTCATTGACGCGGATGCCGCTGGCCAGGGCACGGGTCACCGAGATGACCAAGTCTGCCATGCGCAGCAGATTGGTCAGGATCTGGTTCATGTAGCTGATCAGGGCAATGATCTCGCCCTGGGTCAGGGCCCCCTCGTTGACCAGGGCACCGCCGCGTACCAGCACCACAATGATGCCGAAGTTCACGATCAGGTAGGTCATGGGGTTCATCAGGGCCGAGATGCGTCCCGCCGTGGTCTGGACCTTTTTCAGGGTATCATTGGTCTGGGTGAAATCCCGGATCTCATCCTCCTGGCGGGAGAACGCCCGCACCACACGGGTGCCCACATAGTTTTCCCGGGTCAGCAGGGTGACCTTGTCCAGCATGCTCTGGGCCTCGTGGTAGCGTGGCACCGTGATGCGCATGATGAGATAAATCACCAGAGAGATCAGCACCGTGACCAGCAGGAACCAGGCGGTCATCTGGGGGCTGATGGACAAAGCCATGATCAGCGCACCAATCACGATGAACGGCGACCGCAGCAGCAGACGCAGGGTCATGTTCACGCCGTTCTGCAGCTGGTTGATGTCACTGGTCATGCGGGTGACCAGCGTCGGAGTGCCGATGCCGTCCAGCTCGGTGTAGGACAGGGTATTGATGTGGTGGTACAGATCCCGCCGCAGGGCTGTACCGTAGCCCAATGCGGTTTTGGCGGCAAAATACTGTGCCGTCACGCTGGAAATCAAGCCCACCACGGCCAGCAGGACCAGCAGCCCGCCCTGGCGTGCAATTTGCCCCACATCCCGGTTCTGGATGCCGGTATCGACAATGGCAGCGACCACCAGCGGGACCAGAAGTTCGAAGCAGGCTTCCAGCATCTTGAACAGGGGAGCCAGCACGGTTTCCCGTTCATAGCCTTTCAGGTAATGCAGTAATCTACGCATGCTTCACCCACCTTTATAAAAATGCAAAAATATTATACCACGCAACCCCGTATTTGTCAGCGCTTTAGCCCGGTTTCGATGATTATTTGCGCTCTGCCCGCCTATACTTGTTGTAGTTTATTCACACAGCGGGCGTGCCGGAAAGCACGCCGAAAGGGGAAGCATATGCTGTATTTTCATAAAGGGTTGTCCTGCTCCGCCGCACGCACGGTGGGGCGGGCTTTGTCTCTGGCCGGGCAGCAGGGGTGTACCGCGGCCGATACCGGCCATCTGCTGCTGGCCATGCTCCAGACGGCACAGGGACCGGCGGCGGATTTCCTGCGGCGCAAAAATATCAGTGAAACCACGCTGCGCAGCTGTATGGCTGGGCGGGTGTGTACCGGACGCAGCGTGCGGCTGACCCGGCGGGACCTGGCCCCCGAAACCAGCAAGGCACTGGAGTTTGCGGTGCTGGGGGCCCACGCCGCCCGGGTGCCCAAGGCGGAAAATGAACATCTTCTGTGTGCCATGCTGGAGGACTGCGCCTGCACAGCCAGCGTCTGGCTGGCCTCCCTGGGGGTGGAAGTCCCCCAGGCTGCCCGGGAGTGCCGGCAGCTGTCCGGGCAGTTGATCCTGCCCTCGGGTAGCCCGCGCATGAGCACCAGCCGGGGCAGCAAACCCAGCGAAAAGTATGGCCGTGACCTGACCCGCTTGGCCCAGGAGGGGCGCCTGGACCCGGTGCTCTGCCGGGATAAGGAGCTGGACCGTATGATCGAAATCCTCTGCCGCCGCCAGAAGAACAATCCCTGCCTGCTGGGGGAACCCGGCGTGGGCAAAAGTGCCCTGGCCGAAGCCCTGGCCCAGCGCATCGCCGCCGGACAAGTGACCCAGAGTCTGCGGGGGCGCCGGGTGCTGGCTTTGGATATGGCCGCCATGGTGGCGGGCACCAAGTACCGCGGCGACTTTGAGGAGCGGTTCAAGGGCCTGCTGGAGGAACTGTACCGGGACCGCATGACCATCCTGTTCATTGATGAGATCCACGTTATTGCGGGAGCCGGTGCGGCCGAAGGTGCCATCGATGCAGCTAGTATTCTGAAGCCCATGCTGGCCCGGGGAGAGCTGCAGCTTATCGGAGCCACCACGCCGGAGGAATACCGCAAGACCATCGCCAAGGATACGGCCCTGGACCGCCGGTTCGGCAAGGTCATGATCGAGGAACCCACCCCGGCGGACGCGGAAAAGATTCTGCGGGGGCTGATGCCACGGTATGAACGGTACCACAGTGTGACCATCCCGCCGGAAAGCATCCATGCGGCGGTGGAACTGAGCGTGCGGTACCTGCCGGGTCGGTATCTGCCGGACAAGGCCATCGACCTGCTGGACGAAGCCGCCGCGGCGGCCCGCATCGCCAGCGCCGAAAAAGGCGGCAACCAGGCCTCGCTGACGCCCCAGGACATTGCCCGGGTGGTCAGCAAGGCCAGCGGGGTCCCTGCCCAGCGGGTGGGGGAAGCAGAACGGGAACGGCTGGACCAGCTGGAAAGCCGCCTTGCGGAGGAGGTCATCGGCCAGCCCCGGGCGGTGCGTGCGGTGGCGGCTGCTATCCGCCGCAGCCGTACCGGTCTGCGGGAAGCGGGGCGGCCGATCGGAGCCATGCTCTTCTTAGGCCCTACCGGTGTGGGCAAGACCCAGCTGGCCCGCACCCTGGCCAAGAACTGGTTCGGCAGCGAGAAGGCCCTGCTGCGGTTCGATATGTCGGAATATATGGAACAGCACACGGTGGCCCGGCTCATCGGGTCGCCTCCGGGTTATGTGGGCCATGAGGAGGGCGGCCAGCTCACCGAGGCCGTCCGCCGCCGTCCGTACAGCGTGGTACTGTTTGATGAGATCGAAAAAGCCCACGGGGATATTCAGAATATCCTGCTTCAGATTCTGGAGGACGGTGTCCTCACCGATGCCCAGGGGCGCAAGGCGGATTTTTCCAATACCATCATCCTCATGACCTCCAACCTGGGAGCCCGGTGCCTGGTGGGACAGTCGGCACCGATGGGGTTCGGTACCGCCGCCGAGGACACCGCCCGGCGGAGCAAACAGGCCCTGCAGGAAGCCAAGGAGTATTTCCGCCCCGAACTCATGGGCCGCCTGGACGATGTGGTGGTCTTTGACCCGTTGGGGCCGGCTCAGCTGGCAGCCATTGCAGGCAAGCTGCTCACCGAACTGGAGGAACGTGCTGCCCGGCAGGGGTATACTTTGCGCCACACCCAGGCCGCCGCCGAAAAATTGGCCGGGCGGGAGGTGCCGCCTTACGGTGCCCGGGACCTGCGCCGCAAGGTCAGCCGGGCGGTGGAGCAGGCGCTGGCCGACCGCATTGCCGACGGGACGGCGCATCCGGGCGTGACCTATACGGCGGATGTGGATGCCGGGGGACACATTGTCCTCACCGACAGCGACCTGGCCGCCTGTTTATAAAAAAGAAGTGCCTTCCTTTTTATAAGGAAAGCACTTCTTTTGTTTTATGTGTTTTGGAAAAGGAGATTACAGGTTCTTGACCTTGAATTCCTGTTCGCAGTAGATGCAGCGATACCGTCCGGTGGGGGTCAGCGCGAAGATATGGTCGCAGCCTTCCTCCAGAGAGGTGATGCAGCGGGGGTTGGTGCACTTGATCACGTTCACCAGCTGCTTGGGCTGTTCCGGCCGGACTTTGCGGGTCACATGGCCGTTCTCGATGTAGGTGATGGTAATCTGGGGGTCCAGATAGCCCAGCACGTTGAAGTCCAGGCTCTGGATGTCGCCCTCGATCTTGATGATGTCCTTCTTGCCGCTCTTCTGGCTGCGCACGTTCTGCAGCAGGGCCACGCTGGCGTCGCTGAGCTTTTCCAGCTCCATCAGATGATACAGCGCCAGGCCGGTGCCGGCGGTGATGTGGTCAATGACCACGCCGTTCTGGATTTCGTCGATGTTCAGCATTCGAAAGCCACCTCCCCGGTCTTGGGGTCTTTCAGACCCAGCAAAGTCATGATCAGTGCCATGCGCATGTATACGCCGTTCTGTGCCTGTTCAAAGTAGGCCGCACGGGGATCGTCATCCACATCCAGGGTAATCTCGTTCACACGGGGCAGGGGATGCAGCACCGCCATGTCGGCAGGGGCCTGGGCCAGCTTGGCCTTGGTCAGGATGTAGCTGTTCTTCAGGCGGACGTAATCTTCCTCGTTGAAGAAGCGCTCCCGCTGCACACGGGTCATGTACAGGATGTCCAGCTGAGGCAGTGCCTCTTCTAGGCTGCGGGTCTCCACATAGGGGATGCCCTTGGGGTCCAGTACTTCGGTCAGGATGTAATCCGGCACCCGCAGTTCTTCGGGGCTGATGAGCACGAACTTCATGTTCGGCCAGCGGGACAGGCTCTTGATCAGGGAATGGACGGTGCGCCCGAATTTCAGGTCGCCGCAGAAGCCGATGGTCAGCCCATCCAGATGCCCCTTGCGGCGGCGGATGGTCATCATGTCCAGCAGTGTCTGGGTGGGATGGCTGTGACCGCCGTCGCCCGCATTGATGACAGGGATCCGGGAATACCGCGATGCCCGCAGCGGCGCACCCTCCTTGGGATGGCGCATGGCGGCGATGTCGGCATAGCAGCTGACGATGCGGATGGTGTCCGCCACCGTTTCGCCCTTGGAAGCACTGGACACGCCGGCATCCGGGAAGCCAAGGACCTGGCCGCCCAGATTCAGCATGGCAGCTTCAAACGAAAGACGGGTACGGGTGGAGGGTTCATAGAACAGCGATGCCAGGCGCTTGCGGTACGCCACATCCTGGTAGGCAGCCGGGTCGTCGTGAATACGGTCGGCCAGGTCCAGCAGGCGCAGCGTTTCCTCGTAGGTGAAATCACGCGGATCGATCAGGTGTCTCATGGGCAACAACCTTTCCTTTCCTGTTTCTGGTTTTAACGTACAGCCCAAGGCCGCCGACCCTGTGAACAGGGGATAAACCCTGCCCGCAGAAGCGGCGGCCCATAAGCCTCACCTATTCTACAACTATACGAGCTTGCGCACAAGAGCAAAATCAAAAAAATCTGTATAAAGCGTCCGGCTGCGCACCACCGGGCGGCACAGACGGGAATAGCAGGTTTCCTCCAGCTCCAGCAATGCCTTGTCCGGGCTCAGCCCCAGCAGACGGCGCACGGCGGTTTCCCCCTGGACTGCATGAAGCCGGGCCACCGTGCTGGCGGTCTGGATATCACAGTGGTCCTGCAGCACATCGAAGATGGGGCGGCTGAAATCGATGCCGTCCAGCCTTCCGCTAAAAAGGGAAAGGGGCATCACGTCGGTGCAGAACAGCACCGGAATGTCGTCGGCCAGCATCCGCTTGCCCACAACCAGGACCGTTTCCCCGGGCTGCAGGCACAGCGCTGCAGCCAGTTCGTCATCTGCAATCTGCCGGGTCACCAGCAGATGGTCGGTGTGGGGGATGCGGCTGGTGGCCTCGATCATCTTATGGAACTCCATCTTCTGGTCCATGCGGTGGGCCAGATGTACCACGTCCCGGTTCACCACTGTGCCGATGCCCCGTACCCGTTCCAGGTACCCGTCGCGCTCCAGTTCACTCAGGGCGTCCCGCACCACCGTGCGGCTGACCCCCAGCTGGGATGCCAGTTCCAGTTCGGGGGGCAGGCGGTCCAGCCCGGCATAGGCACCGTGGGTCATCTCCTCCAGAAGGCGGTCCACCACCCGGGATGAAATCAACGCCCCGCCCAGCTGGGCCGGAGCTTTTGCGTGCTGCTCCACGCTTACGCCTCCTCTTTCTTGGTCTTGTGATTTTTGCGTGCATACCGGCATACATCGGCCAGGCAGCAGCGGTCACAGTAGGGTTCGGTACGGGCCGTACAGACGGCCCGGCCGTGATATACCAGCCGGTGGCAGAAATCGCTGCCTTCCTCCGGCGGGATGATCTTCCACAGGGCCATTTCTACCTTCTTGGGTTCCTTGACGCCCTCATCCACCAGCCCGATGCGCCCGCACAGGCGGATGCAGTGGGTGTCGGTGACGATGGCAGGCTTGCCGAACACATCTCCCATGATCAGGTTGGCGCTTTTGCGGCCCACACCAGGCAGTGCCAGCAGGGCATCGAAGTCGTCCGGCACCTTGCCGTCGTATTTGTCCCGCAGCATCCGCATGCAGGCCGAAATATCCCGGGCCTTGCTGCGGCCCAACCCGCAGGGCTTTACAATGGCTTCAATCTCTTCCGGGGCGGCAGCGGCCAGAGCCTGTACGCTGGGGTATTTGGCAAACAGGTCTTTGACCACCACATTCACCCGCTCGTCGGTGCACTGGGCGGCCAGACGCACCTCCACCAGCAGCTGCCACGCATGGTCGTAATCCAGGGTGCAATCTGCCAGCGGATACTCTTTTTTCAGCCGCGCAATGCAGATGGCGGCCAGCTCTTTCTTGGTCATGAGGGTCTCTCACTTTCAAAAAGGTATTACTTCTCTGCCTTGATTCTACCATTTTAATCGTCTATAATGCAAGGGTAAGTCACTTATTTGCGAAAAAGGGAGAATTTTTCATGGAACCACTGGCACAGCGTCTGCGTCCGCGCACCCTGGCCGAAGTCTGCGGCCAGCGCCATCTGTTGGGGGAAGGACAGGTCTTCCGCCGCACCCTGGAAGCCGCCCAGGCTTCCGGCCGCATCCCCAACATGATTTTTTATGGGCCTTCCGGTGTGGGCAAGACCACCGTGGCCAGTATCATCGCCGCCAACAGCGGGATGCGGCTGCACAAGCTCAACGGGACCACTGCCTCCACCGCCGATATCAAGACGGTGCTGGGGGAGATCGGCACCCTGCATGCGTCCGGTGGAATTCTGTTATATCTGGACGAGATACAATATTTCAACAAGCGTCAGCAGCAGAGCTTGCTGGAATGTATCGAACAGGGCACCGTGACCCTCATTGCCTCCACCACCGAAAATCCCTACTTTTATATATACAACGCGCTTTTGTCCCGCTGCACCGTTTTTGAATTCAAATCTCTGACTCCGGAAGATATTTCTGTGGGATTGCAGAACGCCGCCAAACGCCTGGGGGAGGAAGACGGCATCCCGGTCTGTATTGAACCGGACGCGCTGCCCTATCTGGCCGAAAGCGCCGGCGGGGATATGCGCAAGGCGCTGGGCAACCTGGAATTTGTGGTCACAGCAGCGCCGCAGACGGACGGAAAACGCGTTGTGACGCTGGATATGGCTAAACAGGTGGCCCGCCGCACCGCCATGCGGTACGATAAGCAGGGGGATGACCATTACGATATCATCTCGGCCTACCAGAAATCCATGCGCGGGTCCGACCCGGACGCGGCCCTGCATTACCTGGCCCGTCTGCTGGAAGCGGGGGACCTGCCCTCTGCCTGCCGGCGCCTGATGGTCACGGCCTGCGAGGATGTGGGCCTGGCCTGGCCGCAGATCATTCCCATTGTGAAAGCGGCTGTGGATGCGGCCAACATGCTGGGGCTGCCCGAAGCCCGCCTGCCTCTGGCCGATGCGGTGGTCCTGGTGGCAACGGCGCCAAAGTCCAATACCGCCCACGATGCTATCATTGCAGCCATGGCGGATGTACAGGCAGGGAAAGTCGTCCCCATCCCGCGTCAGCTGCAGAACAAACACTACGACGGGGAAGACGCGGCCGTCAAGGGGCAGCACTATAAATATCCTCATGACTGGCCCAATCATTGGGTCTATCAGCAATATTTACCGGATGCACTGAAAGACAAAACCTACTACCATTTTGGTGACAATAAAACAGAACAGGCTGCGGCCCAGTATTGGAAACGGATTAAGGGCCAGGCATGCGAATAAGAAACAAAAAAAAGTGTCCCTGCAAAAGCAGTGGACACTTTTTTTTCGATAAGTCGAAAAAATGTTTGTCATGGAACGACAGTTTTGCGGAAAAATCGAACAAGAAAAGGCAGTGTGTTCGATTTTTAAAAGAAAGCCTAGCTTTTTGATTATATTTCTGTGAAAGTGTTGACAAAGGACAATAAAATTCAGTAGAATAAAGGCGTGTGAGGGGAGGGCTGTCCGGGGCGCCGGGTAGCCGGAAAATGACTTTTTTGATAAGGAGAGCTCCCATGCGTTATTCTCATCAGCGGGAATTGATCCTGCGCGAAGTGCTCGGACGTACCGATCATCCGACGGCCGAGCAGATCTGCACGTCTCTGCGGACGGAGTGCCCGCGTCTGAGCCTTGGCACGGTATACCGTGATCTCAACACTCTGGTGGAAATCGGTAAGGTCCGCCGCGTTTCCATTCCCGGGGAAGCCGACCGCTTTGACGGCCAGGTAGAACAGCATCAGCACCTGTGGTGCCGCAAATGCCATCAGGTGGAAAGCTTGTACATCGAACCGGAAAAACTCAAGGCACTGGTGGATTCCTGCCCCGGCATTGTGGCGGAGGACTGGAATCTGACCGTGTTCGGTCTTTGCAGCAAATGTGCGGCCGAAGAAAGCCAGTGAACTGTGCACTGCCTGATTGCGGCGGGCAGCACAGTTTGCGCCCGCGAACCGTGGTCCGGTGGCGGCGGGAGGCATCGAATTCCGGACCGTTGGCGTCGGAGCAAAGCAGACTTTGCCCCGGCGATTTTTGTTGTCTGCTTACAAAACATAACAGATTTCTTCCGAAGTGGTGATTTGTTTTTTTGAACAGATCACCACTTTTTGTACGTTTAGAGGGTTACATGGATGTATAAAATGTGTTACAATTAAAATTACGCCTGTTTCAGGGAAAGGAAACGGCGGCAAGGCTATCGTTTTTTTGCAATATAGAGGGGTACAATCTATGGCAGTAGTAGACGTATTTGGAGATTATGTTGAAAAATGGAGCAACACCAGCCTGCCCCGGGCTCGCTGGCTGCTCAAAACAGGCTGGGAAGCCCAGAACCTGAAATTCAAGTTGCTGCCGGACAAACGGCTGATTCCCGCGGACCGTCACCTGGCGGTCATGATGATGGATGCCATGCTCAAACCGCTGCAGTGCCCGGATCAGTGCGCCATCGTCAGCGTGTTCACGCCTTGCGAGCTGCTGCAGGAGGTGGGGCTGCATCCGTACAACGCGGAAGCCATGTCCTGTTACCTGTCTGCCAGCAAGGTGGAACGAGGCCTGCTGCAGCAGGCGGAAAACAGCGGTATTGCCGAGACCCTGTGCAGCTATCACAAGACCTTCTTCGGGGCAGCTCTGAAAGGTCTGCTGCCCAAGCCGAAATGCATCGTGTACACCAACCTGATGTGTGACGCCAATATGCTGACGTTCCGTGCCCTGGCTGATCTGTATAAAGTCCCGCTGTTTGCACTGGATGTGCCGCTGCAGCAGAACGAGGACAATGTCCGCTATGTGGCCGAGCAGCTCAAGGCGCTGGCCGGTTTCCTGGAAAAGAACACCGGTAAGAAGATCGACGAGGCGGCCCTGTCTGAACGGTTGCAGCGCAGCAAGCGCACGCTGGAAAAGTTCGGCCGCTTTCAGGAGGAAAAGGCCGACCGGTATATTCCCACCGACCTGGTCAGCCCGCTGTACTGTGGCATGACCAACAACATTCTGCTGGGTACGCCCCAGGAGGAAAAGTTCGTGGATATGCTGCTCCAGGATGTCAAGCAGGCCCCGCCCAAGAAAGGCAAGCGCATTTACTGGATGCACACCATTCCTTTCTGGTCCGATGCCGTCAGGGAAGACCTGATGTTCAGCGAAAAAGCCCAGATCGTGGGCTGCGAACTCAGCCAGGCATGTGAACCGGACTTTGACCCCGCTGATCCGTATATGGCCATTGCCCATCGCCTGGTATATCATGCCCTCAACGGCGGCGTGACACGCCGGATCGAAGCCGGTATCCGCCATGCCAAGCAGACCAAGGCAGACGGTGTGGTGTGGTTCAACCACTGGGGCTGCAAGCACACCATGGGCGCCGCCCAGATCGCCAAGAAAAAATTTGAGGAAGCGGGTCTGCCCCTGCTGATTCTGGATGGTGACGGATGCGACCGCAGCCACGGCGGAGAAGGCCAGACCTCCACCCGTCTGGGCGCCTTCCTGGAAATGCTCAACGGCGACAAGGTGTGAAAGGGGAAACGAGCATGAGCAACAAACTGTATTATGTATGTAAATATACGCCCATCGAACTGCTGGAAGCCTTCGGCGCCGATTGCGCCAGCCTGAACGAAATGCCGGAAGGCTTTGAACATGCCGACCAGCTGGCCCATCCCAACATCTGCGGTTTCGGCAAGGCGGTACTGGAACAGGTCATCAACGAACATGTAAAAGAACTGGTCATCGTCAACTGCTGCGATACCATCCGCAGCGTGTATGACATCCTGGCCGACAGCGGCAAACTGGATTTTCTGTATATCATGGACATGCCTCACGACAACGGCTCATGCGGGCGGGAACGCACCGTGAGCCAGCTCAAGGGTCTGGCCAAGGCATACAGCGAGTACAAGGGGACCACCTTTGACGAACAGGCTTTCCGTCAGGCGTTCCGCCCCAAGGAACGGCTGCATGAACCCTATATCAGTGTGCTGGGCGCCCGCATGGGCAACGAGCTGTTTGCCGAAGTGCAGAAAACCATGCCGTATCCGGTGGAAAACGATACCTGCGTCAATAACCGTTCGGCGGGCAATGAACAGCCGCCCGAAACCTCCGATTTTGACGTACTCATCGACTGGTACGCCGGAGCGCTGCTGCGGCAGCTGCCCTGCATGCGCATGATCGACAATACCGGCCGCAAACAGCTGTACAACAACCCGAACCTGAAAGGCATCATTTATCATACCGTCAAGTTCTGCGATTTTTACAGTTTTGAGTATGCGCAGGTCAAGCGGGAAGCAGCAGTACCTCTGCTGAAGATCGAATCCGACTATTCACTGCAGAACAGCGGGCAGCTCTCGACCCGTCTGGAAGCGTTTGCCGAGAGCCTCACCGCCGAATGGCAGAAAGGAAAGGAAAAGAAGATGGGGAAAGGATATTTTGCAGGCATTGACAGTGGTTCCACCAGCACTGATGTGGTGATCCTGGACAAAAATCAGAACATTGTGACCGGTATCATTCTGCCTACCGGTGCGGGTGCGGCCGCCGGTGCCGAGCGTGCTCTGGAAGAAGCCCTGAAAGAGGCCCATCTGCAGCGGGAGGACATCGATGCCATGGTGACCACCGGCTACGGCCGTACTGCCATCACCGAAGGCGACAAGAGCATCACCGAGATCACTTGCCATGCCCGTGGTGCCCATTTCCTGGACCCGTCTGTGCGCACCGTGGTGGATATCGGCGGCCAGGACAGCAAGGTCATCCGGCTGGACGAGAACGGCGCTGTGGTCAACTTTGTCATGAACGACAAGTGCGCCGCCGGTACCGGCCGCTTCCTGGAAATGATGGCCCGTACCATGGAGATGAGCCTGGATGAGATGAGCCACAAGGGCCTGAAATACAAGGAAGACATCACCATCTCCAGCATGTGCACCGTCTTTGCGGAATCTGAGGTCGTTTCCCTGATTGCCCAGAACAAGGATACCGACGACATTGTTCATGGCCTGAACAAGGCGGTGGCCTCCAAGACCGCAGCCCTGGCCAAGCGTGTGGGCGGGGAGGAACGCTACATGATGACCGGCGGCGTTTCCAAGAACGAGAGCCTGGTCAAGACGCTGGAAGAAAAGCTGGGTACCACCCTGGTGGTGGATGAGCGTGCCCAGCTGTGCGGCGCTTTGGGCGCTGCTCTCTTTGCCATGGATATGGTGGAAAAAGACTGATTCGACATCCGGCAAAAAGAAAAACAAAAGAGGATACCGTCATGCAAGGCGGTATCCTCTTTTACGTTTGGTTTATAACATTATACGGCGGCGGGCTCTTTTGCATGAACAGCCGGTTTCGGGCACAAAACGGGCAAGGGGGTTCCCTGCGGTGTCAGCAGGACGCAGGGCAGCAGCAGAACCAGCGGGTTGGCCGAAAACAGGAACATCTTGTTTTCCATGAGCAGGTAGCACAGCATGGCGGCTATCAGCAGCGTTTCACCGGTGTGTCCGCCGTGGCACAGCCGCCACAGCAGGATCAGTACGACGGCGGCCACCAGCACCGCCCCCAGAACACCCTTGTTCATCACAAGAGCCAGATAGGTGTTGTCAATGGAATGGTGTACGTCGGCATCGGTGGGAAAACCGCCCAGAAACGTGACTACGTTGGGCATGTCAGCATGCAGCCAGGCGGCAGCGCCGTCTTCCTCAGGATGCAGGTAGTCAAAGGCCCAGAATACATGGTGCCAGATCTCCAGCCGCCCGGAAAATATCCGATTCAGGGTATACAGCCCAAAAATCGTTTTGGGCGTGGCCGGATTGAACAGATACCCTGTTACCAGGCTGAATATTGTCAGCAGGGGATACAGGGCCAATACCAGCCCGTGCCAGATGCGGCTCTCAAAAAAGCGGGGAAGAAGTTTCTGCGCTGCAAACAGGACCAGCAGCAAAATCATGGCCAGACCGGCGCCGCGGCACAGGGGAACGAGCAGGGTATAGGCGGCCAAGGCAGCCAGACCAGCCCAGTCGAACCAGCGCAGCCGTGGCCAGCGCAGCCAGGCCCAGGCAAAAAATACGCCCAGCAGCCGGGCGCCGTACCCGTTGTAATGCCCGTACCCGTAGTCCCAGTTGCGGGCATACATATTGAACGGCATCAGCGGTGTGGTATAATGCAGCAGCTGTACCAGAATCAGGCAGACAGCTGCCACACCCAGATAGACCCGCAGTGCGGTGCGCAAGTCCACATCCTTGGCACCAAGGCCGACCAGAACGGCCAGCAAAAACCAGATGTCATCCCCGTGTATACCGGCAAAGGCTGCGTATACTGCGGCAATGCCGCCCGCGGCCCATTGCCAGCGGTGCTCATACCGGGTCAGAAACAGACATTTGATGACCAGCAGCAGGGCTCCCAGACCGGTCAGCCCCAGGCGGGCCAGGTGGCTGAACTCCGGCAGAGTGCTTTGTATATTGGAGCTGAATACTTCTGAGAGAATCAGCAACAGAGCGATGGCGGTACAGTACACGCGCTGTCCCAGCGCTCGGCGGTCGGCCAGGAGCGGACAGCGCTCTTGCAGATTGGCGGGCATCGCGTTCCTCCTTTCCTGCGGAAATCTCCGCAGATCGCTATTCATTATAGCATGGCCCGTCCCAAAAGAAAACCCGGTCGGCGCGGCGGGGAAGCAGCCCTGTTCTTGTATTTTGCCCAAAAGTTTGCTACAATCAACATAGTGCCCGTTTATTTTCAAAATGTTATGCGCAAAGAGACAGGAAAGGAAGAGATCAGTATGCTCAGCGATATTCAGATCGCCCAAAACGCTCATATGTTGCCCATCACCGAAGTGGCAGCCAAGTTGGGTCTGTCCGCCGATGAC
Source organism: Oscillospiraceae bacterium (assembly GCA_019413245.1). Classification (GTDB taxonomy): domain Bacteria; phylum Bacillota; class Clostridia; order Oscillospirales; family Ruminococcaceae; genus Gemmiger. The sequence goes on along the minus strand of DXNX01000020.1, from coordinate 5,461 downwards.
GTGATTCCCTACGGCAAGTATAAAGCCAAGATCAGCCACAAGCTGGCCAAAGGGGAGGGCAAACAGGGCAAGCTGATCCTGGTCACGGCCATCAGCCCCACGCCGGCCGGCGAGGGCAAGACCACCACCAGTGTCGGTCTGGCGGACGCTCTTTGCGCCATGGGCAAACGTACCATGCTCTGCCTGCGGGAACCTTCTCTGGGCCCCGTGTTCGGCATCAAGGGCGGCGCCGCCGGCGGCGGTTACGCCCAGGTCGTGCCCATGGAGGATATCAACCTCCACTTTACCGGTGACATCCACGCCATCGGTACCGCCAACAACCTGCTGGCGGCTATGATCGACAACTCCATCCAGCAGGGCAACCCGCTGAACATCGACCCCCGCCGGGTGGTCTGGAAGCGCTGCATGGATATGAATGATCGTCAGCTGCGGTTCATCGTGGATGGTCTGGGCGGCAAGGTCAACGGTACCCCCCGTGAGGACGGCTTCGACATTACCGTGGCCAGCGAGGTCATGGCTATTTTCTGCCTGGCCACCGACCTGAAAGACCTGAAAGAGCGCCTGTCCCGCATCGTCTGTGCCTATACTTATGACGGCAAGCCGGTCACCGCCGGGGAAATCGGTGCGGCCGGGGCTATGACCGCCCTGCTCAAGGATGCCATCGACCCCAACCTGGTCCAGACCCTGGAAAACAACCCCGCCATCATTCACGGCGGCCCGTTTGCCAACATCGCCCACGGCTGCAACAGCGTCACCGCCACCAAGCTGGGCCTGAAGCTGGCCGATTATGTGGTCACCGAAGCCGGCTTCGGTGCTGACCTGGGCGCTGAAAAGTTCCTGGACATCAAGTGCCGCTATGCGGGACTGAACCCCTCCGCCGTGGTGCTGGTAGCCACCGTCCGTGCCCTGAAATACCACGGCGGCGTGCCCAAGACCGACCTGAACGCTCCCAATGTGGAGGCGGTGCGCAAGGGTTCCGTCAACCTGGCCCGCCATATCGACAACCTGAAGAACGGCTTCGGCCTGCCGGTGTGCGTGGCCATCAACTCCTTCCCCACTGATACCGCCGAAGAGATGGACGTCATCCGGGAGGTCTGTGCCCAGGCCGGTGTGCCCTGCGCGCTGAGCGAAGTCTTTGCCAAGGGCGGCGAAGGCGGCAAGGAACTGGCCAACACTGTGCTGCAGGTGCTGGAAGAAAATCCCGACATCCATCCCATCCAGTTCACCTACGATCTGGAGGCTTCCCTGACCGACAAGGTGGAAGCGGTGGCCCGCAAGATCTATCGCGCCAACGGGGTGACGTATGCCCCCGCCGCCAAGAAGATGCTGGTCGAACTGGAGAAGATGGGGTACGGTAAGCTGCCGGTCTGCATCGCCAAGACCCAGTATTCCTTCAGCGATGATGCCTCTCTGCTGGGCGCGCCGGAACATTTCCGCATGAATGTGCGTGAGGTCCGTCTGTCCGCCGGTGCGGGCTTTGTGGTGGTCATCTGCGGTTCCATCATGACCATGCCCGGCCTGCCCCGCCACCCCGCGGCCATGGACATTGACTGCGACGAGGAAGGCCGCATCACCGGTCTGTTCTGATGGCTTTCTGATCATAATAAGCAAACAGCGTGCAAGCCGAAACGGCCTGCACGCTGTTTTTGTATGGACGGTTCGTTCAGGTGGAAGGCGCCAGTATCCCGGCGGCCTTCGCCAGCTGTTCTTCGGTGGGCGCCAGATAGGCAAACCGCAGTTCCACCACCCGTCCCGGCCAGCACAGCAGATACTGGGGGATGGGGCCGGTGGTACTCCACTGCAGCTGATAGGCACTCTGGACACCGTAGGGAGCTGGATCAATCACAAAATAGGAATCCTGCAATACGGTGCCATCCTCATAGACTTCGTCCTGGTGCTCGCTCAGGAGCTGGTGCACCACCATGTCCTGCACAAAGGCAAAATCGGTGTCGTAGACGGTGTACCACACAGTGGGTGCTCCTGCGTATTGCGGCACAACAGGACTTTGTTCATACAGGCTCCGCCGCAGCAGGGGACTGGCGTAGACGGTGGCTTCCCGGGAATAGACGGCGTCGGTTTGGGTCAACTCCTCCACTGTCAGGGGCAGGGGATCGTTGTAGATTTCGTAGGTCCGGCCGTTGGCTTCATAACTGCCCGCCACCACATGATCGGCCTCTCCCAGGTGAGAGCCGATGGACACGGCAAGCAGGACCACAACGCCTACCACATATACCGCAAGTACCCAAAAGCTGGTGGTAGCTTTGTTGAGCCCGGCAGAATATCCCTTTCCCTGCAGGTGTTTTCTCAGCAAAGTGCCGCCCAGAATGGCGATAACGCACACGAGCAGCCAGGCCAGAAACCATTGCGGCGGCAGGGCAGACCCGAAGGCGGCCAGGCACAACAGAAAAACAGCCAGTGCTACCAGAATCAGGCTGACGCGGGTAGGAATATGCGGCGGCAGAAAAACGCCTTGCTCCTCGGCGGCACGTCTGGCTCGCGGATACCAGGCAAGGCCGGCAACAGGCTCCACCACGCAGGCCACCAGCAGCAGAAACCATACGGGCAGGGAGATGACCTCAAAACCGCTGGAAAGAAAGCGGTTGGAATCATGCCGGAAATCCAGCCAATATTTGATGATCCAAATCAGACACAGGGCCATGGTAAACAGCCGGGGCCGGATGGTCAGCCGGACCATGGTTTTGTGCAGCTGCTCCACCCGCACCACCGGGTCGGTTTCCAACGGCAGAACATCGGCATCGGCGGTGTAAAATACCTGCATATCGTGCCGCCGGGCGGCCAGATGCCATCCGCTCTGGGCACACAAATCCTCCTTGTCCTGCTGTTCTTCGGTGGGCAGAGAATCGTACTCCGTGGCGTTGGAAAAATAGGTGACCGAAAACCGCAGTGACCGGGCCTCCGTTTCCGTAAAAGTCCAGAACCAGCTGCCAAGTTTGGTCAGCAGCCATCCCTGAGATGCCTGCTTTTCCAGCAGGGATTCCATGGCTTGCTGCTCATAAGGGGAGAGGGGAACAAACAGGCGTTTCGTTCGGTTCATGGCTGTGCCTCCTTTCCGGCATAGCGCTCATAATCCTTGATCTGCTGCTGCAGACGGTCGTATTCCTTGGCCAGCATGGCAGAGCCTTTTTCGGTGATGCGGTAGCGGCGCCGCCCGCGCAAAGCACCCGTTGCTTCGATCCAGCCCTCGGCGGTGAACTGCTCCAACAGGTCGTACAGGGTGCCGGACCCGATGCTCACCCGCCCGTCGGTCATCTGCCGCACCTTTTCCAGAATCTCCATACCGCGGCATTCCTCCCGCAGGCAGAGCAGCAGATAAAACATCTGTTCAGTCAGTGTCTTGAACCGTTCCCGCGGCATGGCGACCACCCTCTTTCTTTGCAATCTCGAATATCGAGTTCTTCTGCCTTCAGTATATTCTCGATATTCGAGAAAGTCAATGCGCTGCATCAAATTTTTTCGCAGTCATGCAAAAAAGCCGCCCCGGCCTTCGTACCGGAACGGCTTTCCGTTTGCCTTATTCTGCCATAGCGGGTTCCCTCGGCGTTTCGTTGCCGGGCAGTCCCACGCGGGTCAGCTGCCACAGGGCGGCGGCCGCCAGCAGCAACAAAAAAGGCGTGAACTGAAAAGCATAGCGGGCTTTGGTTTCCCAAAGACTGAGAAACAGCATCAGCCCGAACACGCTTACCCGCGCAAGAGTCAGCGGGCCCGGTTCCGCGCGCCGGGCGGCACCCAACGTGCCCAGCAATACCAGGACCATCACGAAATATAAGTAGCTCTGGCAGTAGTAGACCATGGGCATGTACCCGGGCTGACTCTCCAGAATGAACCGGTGGGTCCAGTTGACTTTCAGGGGCGTGGCCAGGAATTCCTGGGCATCATACAGCCCGTTGCCCCAGGTGATGGCCGCCTTGCGGGTCAGAAAGTCTGCCTGACCGATGGGCGTCCGGGAAGCGTACTGGGCCGCGATGTGCTGCCGCAGCATCTGCCGCCGCTGGTCCATGGTGGCCAGGCTCTTGGCGGTCTGGCAGACTTCATCATTATAGTTTCCGTCGCCGCCGCTGCCGTAGGCAAACCAGAGCTCAATGGGCAGCCCTACGGCATCCTCCACCGAAAAATCCAGAAAGGACCGCTGCCATACGCGATAACCGGTCAGCAACATCCCGAACACCAGCAGCAGCGCCGCAGTCCCGGCCAGCGCCTGCCGGACTTTCTGCTCCAAAAACAGCTGGGTGACGATGGCCACCAACACCACGACGACGCTGCCCTTGACGGCATACCCGGCAAAAGCCGCTGCGGCCACGAATACCAGCCATCCCAGCCGGGCCCCGGCACGGGCGGCGGTACGGTAATAGGTCCAGCCAAGCAGGACCAGCAGGGCAAAAGGCAGACAGAGGGTATCGGAGTAAAAGCAGGGCGCCCAAAGAACAAAAGGAAGAAAGCCGACACACAGCAGAAAAGCCAGGGCGACCCCACTGTTGCGCTTCAGAATCCGCCACGCCAGCAGACAGACCAGAGCTACCGACAAGGTGATGGCCAGCACGTTCAGGACAATGCCCGCATAGATGCCGGATTCGGTATCCGGGGTGATGCCGAACAGTCCCACCAGCCGGAACCACAGCACCAGCACCAGAGCCAGACCCAGATTGTTGTTGCAGATGATGTAGTAGGCACCCCACACCTGGGGCGTGCCGTCGTCCAGAAAATCCGGCAGACTTTGCAGGACGGTTGCCATGTCCATAATGGGCATTTCTGCCAGCCAGAAACCCATGCGCCCCAGCAGGATGCCGTACAGGACCAGGGCCACCAGCATCCAGCGCCGGAACCGGGCACAGGGCACTCTGTCCAGATACGGAAGCAGGAATCGTGCCGCAAAAAAGGCAACAAAACCCAATGCCAGTCCTGCCAGAAAAGCAGCCGGTCCATTGTGCTGCCAGCGCAGGATGCTGCTGAACAGGACCCACCCCCATACGGCGGAAAACCCGATGGAAAATGCCCGTGTCAGGTATCTGGACATAAATGATACTCCCCTTTGCAGGGATTTTTGAGACCCTGCACAGATTTCCACACTTTTATCACATTTTAGCACAGCTTGTCCGGATTGCCAACAAAAACCGCCGGAACCACGCTTGTTCAGCGCAGTTCCGGCGGTTGAGCCGTTCGGATAAACGAAAAAGCGGGAAATTACTGCTTGCTCAGAACTTCCTTGGTGTCACGGGCAATCATCAGTTCCTCGTTGGTCTCAATGACCAGGGTGCGGACACGGGCGCCCCAGGCGGTGATTTCCACCACGTCGGATTTCTGGTTGTGGGCATTGTTGTTCTTGTCAGTGTCGATGTGGATGCCCAGCCAGTCCATGTGATGGCAGATGCGGGCGCGGGACGGCGCGTCGTGCTCGCCGATGCCGCCGGTAAAGACGATGGCGTCCACGCCGCCCATCGCGGCA
>DXNX01000002.1:25761-38363 GCA_019413245.1 Oscillospiraceae bacterium | reverse complement strand
GTCCGACACGGCGAACACGCCGCACGAACTGACCCACGCGCCGGACGCGCTGCGGGGGTTCTGCGTTTACTGGACAGCGCCGGCGAGCAAGCCGGAACCGGAACACCCGGCGGGTATTGAGCAGTTTTATAACACACCGCCGGTAACGACGGATGAAATTCTTGGATGGGGGGACGACATCGATGTTATTTGATTTTGCATTTTACGGTATGGCGGTGATTTCCGCGGTTGGCATCATTGCCGCCTGGCGCGCCGGGGTGCGCGACGGGATGCGGATGGGCCACGGGGAGCCGCCGGCCAAGGTGATCGAACCGCCCCCGGTGCCGGCAGAGAACGGCGAAGACGAAAAGCTGGCCGAGCAGCTGGCCGAAATCGAAAAGTTTGACGGGTGGGCGAAATGAATCAGAGCACATGGTATGAAGATGGAAAGCCCTGCACGGACATCTGGCGGAAATATCGTGCCGGAGTTGAGCACCACCGCAGCGTGAACATGTATCGCCGGGATGAGCGATGCTGGCACTTTTTCAATGGCGACCAGTGGTGGGGGATGAGTAAGGGCAGCCAGGAACTGCCCAGTGAAAACTTCATCAAACCGATTCTGAAGTTCAAAATCGCCACGGTGGCCACCAACGACACGACCATTGTGTTCAGTAGCTACGATGATAAGGGAAAGGACTTCTGCCGTAATTTGGACAAGTTCGCGGAGATGGTGTGGGAGTACACCGGCATGGATGCCAAAAAGTGGAAAGTGGTCAAGGCAGCCGCTATTACCGGGGACAGCTATGTGTACACCTACGACACCCGCCCGGAAAGCGAGTCCGTCGCCCAGGATACGACGCCACGCCTGGCAGTGGTTGTGCTGGATCGGAGTGCCGTTTACTTGTCAGACGAGCAGGAACAGGACATCCAGAAACAGGGATGGATCATCGTGGCAGAGCGCTTGCCTGTGGCTGAAGTCAGGCGTCAGGCAAGGGAAAACGGGTTGACCGATGAGGAAATCGAGCTGATCGTATCGGACAGTGAGACAGATACATATGTGGGACAGAGAACAGAACGGGAAGTAAAATCCGGTGATGGAAAATGCACAAGCCTGGTCTTTTTCCGTCTCACGGAAGAAGAACCGGAACTGGATGATCAGGGGCAGCCTATTCAGAGGGATGAATCTCCCCGGCGGGTTCTGGAGTTTTGCCGCAGCACACAGAGCGTAATCTGGCAACCCATGCAGAAGGTGCCCGGCATGGATATGTATCCCATTGCGCACATGCTCTGGGAAGAAATGCCCGGGAATGCCCGCGGCGTGAGCGAATGTGAACAGCTGATCCCGAACCAGATCGAGGCCAACAAGACGCTGGCGCGCCGCAGTCTGATCGTGAAGCGGTACGGATATCCGACAGCTGTTTACGATAGTAGCAAAATCGCTAACCCGCAGGCGTTGAACAAGGTGGGCAGTGCCATCCAGGCCACCAACCTGAACGGCCAGCCCATCAGCGCGGCTATCCAATACCTGGAGCCAAAGACCACCAGCGGCGAGGGCGCCGCACTGCAGGCGGAGCTTATCCAGCAGACCCGGGAGCTTGAAGGGGCATCCGACAATGCCACGGGGCAGGTGGATGTGACCAAGACCAGCGGCGAAGCCATCAAGGCAGCCAGGGACCAGGCGGCGCTGACACTGAATGATCAGTCGGCCGCCTATAAAGATTTTATCGAGCAGCTGGCCCGGATCTGGTACAAGCTGTGGTGTGCCTATAGCCCCATGGGAATGAGCTTTGTCTACGAGGATAAAGAAGGCAAACAGGGCATGGTGAAGGTCACCATTCCTCCAGAATCATTAAGCACCATGGACGTGGACTTGCGCATTGATGTATCCCCGGCAGATCCGTACAGCGTTGCCAGTGAGCAGATGAGCCTGGACAACGCTTTGGCTCAGGGCCACATCACGTTTGAAGAGTGGGTCGAGGTGCTGGATGACCAAAGCCCGGTTCCGGCAGCTAAATTCCGCAAGATCATTGAGCGGCGTCAGCAGCAGGCGAAACAGCAGGTACAGATGCAGAAAGAAGCGTATGCTGCAGCTGTAGCCCTTTACGGTGCTGGTGGAACGGAAAACCAGATGCAGGGAGGTGCGGACAATGCAATGCAGACAATGTCTGTGTGAGCTGAGAATCCGCAGCTCTCATGAAGAACAGGAAAAAGCTGGTACTGTGCGTGTGCTGGTATATGGATGCACGAATCGGGCTTGCCCGCTGTGTTGGCAGGAACAGACGACAAGGCGTGTGCTTGTAAAAGAGCTCGAATCCCCGTAAGGGGTGGAGATAGACCCGGCGGGACGGGCAAACACCCGAGGGCGGCGACCATCGCCGAAATACGCATCGGCGGCGCGAAAGCCGAAAACCCACCAACAGGGAAAACATGGAGGACAAGATGGAACTGGAAAACATGAACAATGCACAGACCGAAGCAGGAGCAGCCAATCCTGAAAGCTACGCCGAAGGGCCGCATATGGAGGGACAGGGGGCGGAACCCCATACCAGCCAGGAGCCGGAAGATGAAGGAATGAACGCGGAGGGAGGCCAGCAGGCCGATCCGAAGCCGTTCCAGCTGCAGGAACAGCCCTGGAAGACCCCGGAAAATGCAATGGCCGCGCAGCGCCGCCGTGAAGTGGAAGCCGCCCGCCGTGAGCGCATGTTCCGCGAGGTCACCGATGGAATGGTGGACCCGCGAACCAATAAGCCTTTTGCCAGTGAACAGGATTGGCAGGACTGGAAAAATGAGATGGCCGTGAAAGCTGCAGCCCAGAAGGCAGGTATCGATACGGCAGCCGCGCAGACCGTGATGAACGACCTGCGTGAGAATCTGCGGCAGACCGACCCCGAGTATCAGAGAATGGCCAGGGAGAACGCACAGGCCAAGGCCGCCATGGCCCAGCAGACCTTTGAGCAGGATCTGCGCAGCATCAAGAAAGCCTACCCGGACGAAAAGGCTAAGAGTGTAGTGGAACTTGGACCCGAGTTCATGGCCATCATGGCAACAGGGCAGGTCAGCGCTGTCACGGCATATGAGGCAATCCGGGCACAGCGGGCGCGCACCGCGCCCAAGCCGGTTTCCACCGGTGCTATTGGCGGCGGTCAGAAGCAGCCCGGCGGACACTATACCAAGGAGCAGGTGGCGGCCATGAGCCCCAAGGAAGTGCATGAACATTATGACGACATTCGCAAAAGCATGTTGAGCTGGTAACAGCGAGGCTTTTGCAGTCGAATGCAAAGGAGAAGAATATGAGCTTTAAAAACTTTATGCCCACTGTGTGGGCGGAAGCAATCAACCGTGAGCTGGAGCGCAAACTGGTATTTGCGGAGGACTGCAACCGCGAATATGAGGGAACGGTCAGCAAGATGGGGGACACGGTCAAGATTCTGGGCGTCGGTAAGCCGACTATCACGGAACAGGATGACGGCAGTGAAATTATTCTGAAAGATCCTGAGAAGGTGGCTGACACCAGCGTGAGCATGATCATCAACCATGTGGCACATTTCAACTTCCTGGTGGATGATATCGACAAGCGGCAGTCTGTCGGTGGTCTGATGGATGCCCTGAATGCGGAGGCGTCGGAAGGTCTGGCTGGGAAGATTGACCAGAAGATTGCGCTGCTGGCAAACGATAGGGGCGCACCGAAGCTGGCACAGAACACCATCGGAATTACCAAGGCCAATATTCTGGAAACGTTGGATCAGGCCATCGAAAAGCTGATGGAAAACGATGTCTCTGCCGAAACCAAAATTGTGGCAACGATTCCGCCCTGGATGCTGACGCTGCTGCGCCAGGCGTACCGCGAACTGGATACTGACAACAGTGCTCTTCTGAAGAACGGGCGCATGGGGCGGTACAACAATGTGATCATCAAGATGTCCAATAACTGTGCCAAGAACAGCGACAACGGACACAACATCATGATGCGCACGACCCGGGCCATCGCTTACTGCAACCCGCTGACCCATACCGAGCCGTACCGCCCGGAAAAGCGCTTCAGTGATGCCGTGAAAGGCTTCACGCTCTATGGGACCAAGATTGTCCGCCCGAAGGAGCTCATCATCATCAACGCGAAGAAGGGAGCGTAAACCATGTCTGTTGTGAAAATCGAACCCGAAAAAATGGATCTGAACACTGGCCTGCAGCTGAAGGACGGGACGGCCATCGACGCAAGCGACGGCCTGTATGTGCTCTATACCGGCAAGGATTCCAACATCGTTCTGCTTCTGTCCGGTAGCGCTGAGGATACCGTGACCATCGAGATGGGCAACGGGCTGCAGGGAGTGGCCGATGAGCAGGCAAAGGTGACCAGTGGCAAGACCACTGCCATCACGCTGGAAAGCGGCCGCTTCAAGTTGGTCTCTGGCGATTACAAGGACTATGTGCATCTGAAGGGCGCTGGTACCACCAAGGTGCAGGCGTTTGAACTGCCGGTCTGAACCATGCTGACGGCCCGGCCAAATGCCGGGCCGTTTTGAAATGAGGGAGTAACATGGCACAGAAAAAAATGACGGTAGGGCGGGTGCGGCAGCTGGTCTACAAGCTGTTGGACGAGTCCAAACCCAAAAGCGACCTGACGGTCAAAATCCCGCAGTTTATCGATGCCGCGCAGAAAGAAATCAGTCTGTATTGTCCTATTCAGAAAGCGGTAACGCTGATGGAGGATGCAGACGTACCGGAAGACTTCCGCCGAGTGATTCGGGTAATTGGCCCGGATGGCGTTCCTTTGCCTTGGCAGATGTCCGAGGCCACTGGAGAAAGACAGATCCATGTACAGTATTACCCGGCGGTGATGCTGTACGAGAAGCTCCCGGACGATGTGCCGGATACGGTACAGGACGAGCAGGAACTGGAACTGCCGGAACGCACTCTTATGGCCGTCGTATTCTTTGTGGCGGCCCAGTGCAACAGCCTGGAATATGACCAGCGCTTTTTCCAGAGCTTCTATGCTCAATATCAGGGAAAGCTGGCTAACCTGTCTCAGGATGTGGATAGCCCCACAATGACGGTACTTCAGGACGATACCTTGCCGGACTGGATGTGATCGAATGGCATACAAGCAAATCAACATGCCGTCCGTTGATGCGCCGAGCCTGTCGGTGGTGAGAATCGAAGACTTCCTGGGGGTAGACTTTACCAACCAGCCCAACAACGTGGACACAAAACGTAGCCCCGACGCCACCAACATGATCCGGGACGTGCCCGGCAAGGTCAGGAAGCGGATGGGTTGGCACACCGTGTATGAGCTGGACGGAAGGATCAATGGGTATCACAGCCTGAATGGGAAGTCGCCCCTGATTCATGCCGGGACGAAGCTGTACAAGGTGGAAGGTGGGGAGTGTACCCCGATTTATACGGATGCAGCGGACGAGCGCAGCAAGAGCTGGGAATTTGACAAGAAGATTGTGATTGCCGATGGGAAGGCGCTGCTGGTATATGATGGCGAGACCGTGAAAAAGGCATCCGAGAATGCCAAAATACCGGTCCTGACCATCAGCCGGGCACCGAACGGCGGAGGTACAAGCTATGAGGACCTGAATCTGCTTCAGCCGAAGTGGGAAGAGGATTTCCTTGTGGATGCCAACCACAAGGATGAAAAAGTATTTCAGCTGAGCTTCGGAGATCTGGATTCCACAGCCGTGACGGCCCAGATCATGAATTCATCCGGAAACTGGGTTGCGAAAAAAGAAAACACAGATTTCAAGGTGAACAGATCAACGGGTACAGTTACTTTCAATACAGCCCCGGGAGTAACACCGGTATCCGGCACAGACAATGTGAAAATCATTGCCAGCCGAACGGTGGAAGGATATGCGGACCGCATCAACAAGTGCTGCATTGGAATCCAGTTCGGTGTGAACGGTGCTTCCGACAGGCTGTTCCTCAGTGGCAACCCAGACTTCGTGAACTACGACTGGTACTCCGGCTTGAATGACCCGGGATACTGGCCGGATACGGGATACAGTGTGATTGGGCAGAGCGACTCGGCCATTGTGGGATATTCGGTAGTCAATGCTCGATTGGCAGCACACAAGAACGGCCAGGACGCAGAGCGAAACTGCATCGTTCGGGAAGGAAACCTGGTGGACAACAAGCCGGCTTTTCCCATCGTGAACATCCTTCAGGGAGAAGGCGCCATCGGGCGATACTCCTTCGGATATCTGCAGACAGAACCGTTGTTTCTGACAAAGCTGGGGGTCTACGCCATTACGGCACAGGATATCACAGGAGAGAAGTACAGTCAGCTCCGGAGCTTCTATCTGAACGGAAAGCTGCTGTCCGAAGCGGATCTGGAGGAAGCCTTTGCTGTGACCTACAAGGATATGTACTGGCTGGCTGTAAATGGTGCCGTGTATATCCTGGACGGGCTGCAGGCAAGTCAGACAGACCGAAGCGCACCATATGCGACAAGACAGTACGCGGGATTCTACCTTACAGGAATCCCGGCACGAATCATGTGGACGGATAGAGAAACTTTGTTGTTTGGCACAAACGAAGGAAAAATTTGCAAGTTCTATACGAATTCAGAACAGCTAACCAGCTATAACGATGATGGTGAGGCCATTTATGCCTGCTGGCGTACACCGGACATTGCAGGAAAAAACATTTACCGATCAAAGAATTTCAGTCGCGTTTATGTAGAGCTGGCTGCTGCATCGGCTACAAGCATGCGAGTCCTTGGACGTACTTACGGAATGTGGGAAGAACTTTTCCTAGATGAGACAAGTGCACGATATTTGGACTTCGCCAATGTGAACTTTGGAAAAATTTCCTTTTCCTGTGACTCGAATCCTAGAACTATTGGAGACAAAATTTCTATCAAGAAGGTAGATAAAGCAGGATTCCGCGTAGAAAATGGCGTTTTGGGTGAACCGTTTGGCCTAAACAACATCAGCATCGAATTTGTGGAAACCGGTTATTACCGGCAATAAGGGGGACAAATGGCATTTGAAAAAATCACGCAGGAGGAACTGGAAAAAGTAGGTGTAACAACGTTGCCTGATATTCCAAGCCTCCAGGCGGAAGAGATGAAGCGGAAATTTGAGGAAACGGCAAAGGAACTGATTGTACCCCATATCAATAAGCTAATTGATGAGCTCATGTTAGAAACTGCTGCGGCTGTAATTGGGGCGGAAGTGCCGGATGGGTTGCCGGAAGAAACTGAAAAGAACGCGCAAAAGGTCATTCAGGCAGTATTCGATGAATTGGAAAATCACAAAAATGACGACGAGAATCCGCACAAGGTAACTGCACATCAAACTGGTGCCTACACAAAAAAAGAAACAGACCAAGCCATTGGCGAAAAAGTTCAGCAAATTGGTGCCGGTGATATGGCGAAATCTGTATATGACACACATGGCTTGGGCGTGGACGTGTACGACTACGGCCCCCACCTGTACAAGGCCACCTTTTTGCTGGACGGCTGGACCGGGGAGGGCCCCTATACCCAGACGGCCGTGCTGACCCCGGCGGACGGGGGACCGGATGTGACGGGAACCAGCGTGTTTGTATCACCCGTGATGTGTGAGCAGACCACGAACCAGAAAACCAATGAACAGCTGCAGGATGCACTGGCAGTCCTCAATGCCGGTCAGGCAACCCTCGGAGAAAACCAGGTTACAGCGACGGTGTTTGAAAAGCCGGAATCAGACATTGAAGCCATCTGGCAAATCAGAAAAGGAGGTGCATCATGAGCTTGATGGGAACAGGGAGTGACCTGACCAATAGTAAACTGAGACTTGCAAATGCACAGCCGGATTATGTGTCTTCTGGCAAAACATTTTATGCAGGCGATAAAACGCGAAAAACTGGAACCCTTGTTGAGCGCGGACAATATCAGAATGCTGGAGGAATCGGCGCAGGCGGAGATTCAACCTATTATGCTTTTAACAATATTCCGGAAGGAATTTACCGTAAGAATGGGGCAAGTTGGGCCCCGGAGATTCGATATAGTAAAGGCCCAACGCTTGATTATATATTAAAAGCAACGGCTATTAGTGTGCAATGGAAAGCATTAGCGTATAATTCCGGCAGACTGCAAACGAACTTCTCGGTTAAAACTGACAAAGTGTACCTGGCTGTCGCGCAAGCTAGTGCAATGGATGGAAACATGGCCTATACGGAGATGTCACTTCCAGTAAATAAAGCGCAGTATGTTTTCCATCAGCAAGATTACACGCAGGATCATGTATATATGAATACCTCGATTAAAGTATGTGTATTTAAGGCAATGGCTAATGGTACATGTTATGCTGCAGGAACAGGCAATGGAGACCGTGCAGTTGCTTTTGTGGGTATCTGGCAGCTTGTACCATAAAGAAAGGAAACGATGGAAAAATGAATGTGTATGACGAAACGACGGGAGAACTGTTGGCTGAGCCTGACTTGGAGGCAGGATACACCTATCCCGGAAAACACTTTGTTGCCCACCATGAGGCAGTGGAAGAAGTCAGTCATATGGCCGTCATGCCCGGAACGGAGCATCTCAACGGCGGCGCGGGGCTGCGCGGCAAAATCGTGGACACACCGGCGCAGGATGCCTGGGATGAATACGAAGACTGCCTTCTGTACCATGCATACACAGAGGAAGAACTTGCTGCACAGCACTCTCCCGATGCTAACGGCAGCGATGAAATGGCCACCTGGGATGAGTTGGCCCAGGCCTATAACGAGGGGGTGATGCAGGTATGATGGACAGCAAGACCCTGGTGCTGGAACTCTTGCGCGACCTGGGACGTCGTGAAGCGGCCACTCTTCGTGAAACGGCCTCCACTCTTACCGGGACTGAAATTATCGCACAGGAACGGGCTGTGCCGCCCTGGGACGCACAGCAGGATTACACCAGCTGGCCGAAAGGTGCCCCAGTGACAGATGAGGGCCAGGTTTGGACGCTCATCACCCCACACCGCGCCGCCGATTACCAGGGACGTCCCTCAACCCTGCGTGCGCTGTGGGGATTGGCACACACGACCGACCCGGAACGTGCAAAGCCCTGGGTGGATCCCAACGGCACCAGTGGCATGTATATGAAAGGTGAGTGCTACCGCGCCGCCGACGGCAGGATGTACCGCTGCCTGCAGGACAACTGCGTGTACAATGCCGAGGCACTGCCCTCGGCATGGGAAGAAGTGCCCGGGACGGAAACGGAGGAATGATATGAGAACCAAAACCGGAGAAGTGATCTTTCTCTGGCCGCTGGCACTGCATGTGCTCACGGCCGGTTACTATTACAGTGATGGCAGCCGCCACGAAGCCATTGACCTGCGCACCAACCAGGGCGGCAGCATCGTCAAGCCGGTGTATGCGGTGGAGGACGGTACAGTGGACCAGACCCAGACCTGGGACGGCCACACCAAGACCGGTATGCAGAGCTATGGCACCATGACCCGCATCCGCCACGCCGACTACTGCGGCGAAACCTTGCAGACCCGCTATGCCCACCTGTCCCGCCTGTGCGTGACCAGCGGCCAGAAGGTCAAGGCGGGCCAGCTCATCGGCTATACCGGCCAGACGGGCAACGTGAACGGTGCCCACCTGCATTTTGAGGTGATTCTGGCCGGCAGCCGCCGCAATCCGCTGGTGTGGCTGGACGATGACTTCACCACCGCCAACAGCAACGTCTATACTTACCGTCCCGGTGAGCACGCGGCCGTGCTCCCGGCGGAACCTGAGGCCCCGGCCTACGCTCCGGCCCGCCTGCAGACCATCACCATCGGCCCTGTCACCCAGGGCGACGCCGACGCCATTCTGGCCGTGTGCAAGGCCCGGGAACTGGATGAGCTGGGGCTGTACACCTCCGAGTGGAGCAACGACGTACACACCCTGCAGACCATCACCATCGGCCCGGTCACCCAGGGGGATGCCGATGCCATCCTGGCCGAGTGCAAGGCCCGCCAGCTGGACAAGCTGGGTCTGTATAAATCGGCCTGGGCGGATGAAGAAGAGGAGGCTGCCTGATGCTGGAAAACATCCCGGATATTCTGGCGGCTGTCCTGCCGCTGCTCACGGCCTTCTGCGGTTGGGCGGCTGCCAGACTGACCCGCAGCCGCAAGGAGGAAAAGGCCCTTCGGGACGGCGTCAAAGGATTGTTGCGTGCCAAGGTTATCGACCTGGGGCTGCACTACATTCAGGAAGAAGCCGTCCCGCCCTACGGTATGGAGACCCTGCGCAGCTGCTATGATCCTTACATGGCCCTGGGGGATGGAGACCCCTCTGTGACCCACATCATGAAGAAATGCGAAAGTCTGCCGGTGTGCTCCGGTAGAGAATGAAAGGAGAAAACCATGCAGGAAGAGAATAATCCGATCATCCAGACCGAGACCAGCCCCGTGAAGGAGCTCTGGCAGAACCTGGCGGCGCTCATCAAGGTCAAGACCATCGTGACCCTGGTGGTCATTGCGGTGTTTGCGGTCATGGCCCTGACCGGCCAGCTGCAGCCCGACACGGTGATGACCATCGTCACCATGGTGGTGGCCTTCTACTTCGGCACCCAGAATGAGCGGCAGAACAAAACGTGAAAATCACGGATATAAAAGAGTAAAGGAGGCATCAATATGTATGTTATGGATGCCGGTGGGGCGTCTGGTGGCAGTAATGTCATCAAAAAGCCTACCCCTAAACCGATTACCAACGGAATGACATCGAGTAAACCTACTGGTAATACAGGAGGTGGAAAGGGATATAGTTCCGGAAGCCGGGGAAGCAGTTCCGGCTCCTCTTCCGGTAGTTCCAGTACTGCAACAAGCACGACTTCCGGATACGATGGAGGAATGAGTCTGCTGGAGAGCTGGTATGCTCAGCAGCAGGCGGCTGCGGAAGCAGCGGCGGAAGCAAAAAGGCAGGCTGCACAGGATGCCTATAACCGCGGTATGGCGGCTCTTACGGGAGCATACGATGCCAATAGAGGACGCCTGGACCAAAATTATCAGAGTACCCTTGGCACACTGCAAGACAGCTACAACCAGGGTGTGAGTGGGGTCAACAAACAGGCGGATAAAACGCAGAAAGAGGCATATGTCAACTACATGCTGACCCTGCGGGATATGCCGCAGCTTCTGGCCGCCCAGGGTGTAAATGGTGGTGCGGCCGAAAGTACACTGGCTGGAATGAAGAACAACTACGGTACTTCGAGAAACGAGATTGACAGTGGCCGGAACGATAGCCTGAGCGATCTTCTGGCTCAGCTGAATGCCAACAAGGCGTCCGCACTGCAGTCATACAATGACAGCCTGAGCAGCCTGGAAAGCAGTCGTATGGCCTATCAGATGCAGCTGGAGCAGGCACTGGCAAAACAGATCGTAAGTGCCGCAAATCAGCAGTATGATGCGCTCTATGACGTCGGAAGCAAGTATTATGCCCAGGCGTTGGAAGTCCAGAAGGCACAGGCAGAAGCAGCGGCGAAGGCAGCGGCAAAGACTTATACTGCCAGCAATGCGGTGCGTACGGCCAGTACGCAACAGGGCAGCAGCGGCGGAGCAAGTAACTACTCCAATATTGCGGCGCTGTACAGGGCAGGCCAGATCAGTGCTGACGACGCGTACAGCCAGTTGAGTGCACAGGGGTACACCGCAGCGCAAATCCAGCAGATGCTGTCCGGCTATGCGGCCTAATCAATGAATAGAGGGCCGGGGATTATCCTCGGCCCTTTTTGTAAAAAATGGAGGATACTATGGCTGTATCGAAAAAATTGCAGGAACTCAGAAAGAAAAAAGATGCGGTCTTGCAGGAGCAGGTCAGGCAACGCCAAGAAGCCTACCGGCAGAAGGTGAAGCAGGAAGAATACGAGCAGGAGATCCAGCAGAATCCGTATGCTCAGCTCCTAAGTAGTGGCGCCACAGATCAAATGAGCAAGGCTCAAAAGTGGGAAACCGTAAACAGCTATCTGGAAGATAATCCGGAGGCGAGAGAAGTTTGGAACATGCAGAACGACCCGGCACCAACGCCGCAGGTCAAAAAACAGTGGGAAAGCATGGCGCAAAGCAAGTTGGATAAAATGAGTATGGCCCAACAGCAGGTTTACCATGGGATGGAAAATCTGGCTGATGACTATGGTGCGCTGTTCGGGATGGGACAGCGTGCGAAGAATCTGGCGGCGGGTACTGCTCAGTCTTTTGCGGGCAATCTTCGGGCATTGGGAGATGTTGCTGCGGCGGCTGTTGGGGATAACCGGAACAAGGTGAAGGACCCTGAATACCAGAGTGCAATCCAGAAGCTGAACGAACTCCGTGCCAACGGGAACGATATGACGGTGGACAGTACCGGGAAGCTGGTGGAGACGGAGGAGTATCAAAAAGCGCTCCAGACGCTGGATGCCATCGAAAAGAATCATTCCACGGTTCTGGACGCAAAAAGCAGTAAAGGTGTACAGGCCGTGCGGGAAGGCAGTGAGAAACTGAGCAAGGCCAGCCTGGGCCTGGATGGTGTTCCAAAAGTGGCCATGGATACGGCAACGACGGTTGCCAGTGTTTTGCCTCAGTATGTGCCGGCTGCTGCAGGTACGGCACTTGGCTTTGCTTTGGGTGGCCCTGCAGGCGCAGCGGCAGGCGCCAAAGTCGGCGGTGGCGTCGGACTTGGCCTGATGT
>DXNX01000002.1:0-25751 GCA_019413245.1 Oscillospiraceae bacterium | reverse complement strand
AGAACTGAGCTTGCAGGGGGATGATGCGGGAAGAGCACTGGCACGCGGCCTTGTGAGCGGTGGCATTGAAGCAGCAACCGAGAAACTGCCGGTGGACAGCTGGGTGGATATTCTGACCGGGGAGGGAAAATCTGCGGTTACCAATATCCTCCGGCAGGCGCTGGGAGAAGGCACGGAGGAAGGCGTCAGCTATCTGGCCAACTATGTGGCGGACCTGGCAGCGCAGGACCCGAATGCGGAGTTCAGCCTGCAGGAATTGCTGAACAACATGGGACAAGGGGCAGCTGCCGGCGGTATCCTTTCCGCAGGCGGTACGATGGTAAATCGTGCTCTGTATGGAAGTCAAAGAGGGCAGCAAAACCAGCAGGAAACGGTTAAGCAGCAGGAGCCCCGGAAGACAGAACCCCTGCAGGAGGAAGCGCAGGAGGCCATGAGGCAGCAGGCTGCAAACCAGATGGTACAGGATCAGCGGGCGTCGGGCCAGCAGACAGTAAACCAGCAGGCATCAGTCCAGGAGGTACAGGCCCAGCAGGCGGAAGCCCAACAGGCGGCGCTTGAAGAAGGTGCAAAAAACGGAGATATACGGGCCGCAGCGGAGCTGGCGAGCATGAAAGCGGAGCGTCCCCAGCAGGGCACAGCACAAACACTGGATGTGCAGACGGTCGAAGATGCAGGCCGTAATGTGGTAGAAGGTTTTGCCCGGCGGATGAATCTGCCGGAAGCTGCGAGCAAAGGTATCACAGAAAGCTACAACGGTTCCAATCCGCAGGTGTATGTGCAGGCATGGATGAACGCCTACGATGCAGGACGGACCGGAAGCCTGACGGAAGAGCAGGCTCTGGCGGGCGCTGGCAGTGCGGCGGCCATCGTCAACGCCCCGGAAGCCATGCGCAGCGCGTATGAGATCGGACGTAAAGAGGCCGGTACCGTAGCGGCGGCATCCATGGGCATAGCCGAACGCGGCGGGAACGTCAAAGTGCAGGGCGGTTCGTCCATTCCTGTGGAGGTGCTGCAGGGGGTGGCAAGTCGGTATGGAATCGATATCGATGTGGTCCAGCAGCTTGCGGCGGATGATGGAACAGAAGCAAACGGCGTGTGGGAAGCGGGCCTGGCCAGGATGACACTGGGAGAAAACAGCGGAAACACCTACCAGACGCTGCAGCATGAGCTGACCCATTACATTGCGGATGTGAACCCGGAAGGATGGAAACGGTTTAAGAACAGCATCCTGTCTTATTCCAGCCAGGGCGGCCGTATGGGTGCCTTGCAGAGCCGGGTCGTGAGCCGGTACGAAAATGCATACGGACGCGGTGCAGTGGCTGCTGATGAAGCGGCCCGGGATATCCTGGCCGGCGTGATGAGCACTGAGGAGAATGTGAAGGCGTTCTGTGAGCATGTGGCCGCGGACACCACCTCTACGGTGGCAGAGAAAAGGACAATCCTGCAAACCCTGCGTGATGTGCTGGACAAGGTGATCGAGACCCTGAAGGAGTTGGTACGGCGCAGTGATGCCACCAGTGGAAGCCGGTATGGCAGGGAACTGGCCGAAAAAGAGGACTGCCGCAGTCTGGTAGAGCAGTATCTGCAGCTGCTGGATGAGACGGAAAAGGCCCGGCGGGAAGGTATGTCTGGCGGCAGTGTGCAGAAAAATACCCCCGCAGCGGCAAGCGCGGAGGTACAGGAACGATATAGTATCCAGCAGGATGAAGCAGGCAGGCCATTTGTAGAAATTGATGAGGATATATTGAAGGGGGTAGAAAGTCAGGATATCTTGAAAACCATCCGCGATGAAATCCGCCGCAGATATCCAAACGGGTTCATGAGGGATGGATGGAATATTGAGCTGACAGGAAAAGGCATTAAGGAGTTCACGAGCTCCAGTGATACGAAATCGATGCGCTTTAATACGCCTGCGGTATTCGAAGACAAAATGCGCATGGCTGCGAATTTGGATGAAATCATCAGCGCCGCTGATAACTGGACAGAAGAAGAACCGAAGCATCCGAGAAAAGATGATATCGTTGGGTTTAACAGAGCAAACGTTCGTGTAAGGGTTGGTCAAACGGATTATACGGCGGAGATCGTAACAGGTGTAAAGCCGAATACGAAGGAAATCTTTTACAATATTGTCAATTTGCAACCGACAAAAATAAAGACTTCCATCGTTAAGCGGGCCAGCACAAATCGTGCCACGGACACCACAGACTCCGATGGAAGTCTTTCTAAGGGTAATGTAACACAGGAACGTCAGAATGTCAACCCCGAAAAGGAAATGAAGGTTCAACCGCGTTACAGCCGCCCGGTTCATGATGAAGCACAAATCCGTCAGGAATTGCAGAAAGCACAAGCAGTGGAGAAGCAGATTCGGGAGGAAAGAAGTTCCTGGGAAAATAGTCAAGAGGTACAGGAACTGAAGACAAGGCGTGCCAAAATGCGTGCTCAGATGGGCTTGTTTGGAATAAAGAACTGGGATGAGGCAACGCCAGAGTGGCAAGCCTATGTTGAAAAGCGAAAAGCGTATAATGAGAAAATTCGTATCAGTCGCGAGAGAGTAGACGGATTGGCCGAGGAATTGAAGGGCCTTGCTAACCAGGGAAAAGCACAACGGGAAAAAGAGGCCCGTGTGGCGTACGATGCCGAAATGAATCGAAGTGGATTGACGAGAGAAGAATTCAGGCGGAAGAAGGCACAGACCGAATATGGAACCACAACCAACTTCGCGGAAGCCGGTTATATTTTGCCTGATGGGAAGATGCTGAATTTTAAGGGAGAAGGTGGTACATCAGGGCAGCGTGGAATGGATCACCGGCAGATTGCGGATGTCTTCGCGCCCGGAGAACTTGGGGAAGATAACCGAACCGCATACATGAATCGCTTCATCGCAGATGGGAATGTAAGGGTGATGGCGGAAAATCCAGGTGTAGATGTCAGCGCGGAATCCGCACCCAGTGCTGCTCAGTTGGAACAAATCAGGAAAATGGCAGATGACCTGGGAGCAGTACAGCATAAGTTCGGGCTTGATATCTCCGATGCAAACGGTAGACAGGTAGCAACAAGATGGTATGAAGGCCATGTGAGTGGTGACCAGGTTGTTCAGGATCTGCGTGCCTTTTATCGAAACGGAAAACTTCCAAAACAGGATGAATTAAATGCTTTTCGTTACAGCCGCGGAGACGAAGACATAGCGGAAAGAGATTTGGAAAAAGAAAACCGGGAGCTGGCTCGGAGAAATATGCGGCTGTCTGAGCAGGTGGAAACCTTGAAAGAGGAGTTCAAACTCAGTGGCGGGCACCGTATGGACAAAACTGCAGTGTCAAAGCTGGCCCGGCGGGTGGTACAGGAATATGAAAGCCGCTATGATGTGAAACAGCTGGAGGGAGAACTGCATCGGTATTTCGAGTATATCGCCAATAGCCCGGATGTGAGCTATGAAGAGGCACTGGATACCGCGCAGACGATCATGCGCGGCGTCCTGGAGCAGAGCCAGCGGGCGAATACTGACCTGAAGGATGCCTATCAGCCCGTGAAGGATTCGCTGAAAAAAATGACGTTCCTTGTCCAGAAAGGAAGCCCGGCATACCACGAATTGATGAATGCCTATGGTGATACCGAGGGAGGCCCCAAGTGGGGAACGGTTCGGCAGAATACCCGGCGGTTGAACATCAAGCTGACCGATGGGCCGGGCAACTGGGACACCCAGTTTGCTGAGCTGGCGCAGGAATACCCGAACCTGTTTGACGATGCTGCCGGAATTGAACAGAACATCAATTCGGCGCTGGGGGTATTTGAGGCAGGTATTGTCTATGAAAACCCCTATGGTATGGATTTGGATACGGCGGCCCAGAACGCGGCCCAGGAGCTTTTTGAAGCCTACATGGTGACGCCGGAGCGGTATACCTATGCCGACAAGCAGGCAATGCGTGTGCAGCAGCTGCGCACCGAGTATCGTCAGAGGCGGCAGGAAGCACTGCAGAAGCAAAAAGAAGGCTTTGATAGGCGATTGAGGTATGAACGTGGGAAAGCGGACGACAGGCTGGCAAGGCAAAAGGCCATGTTTGATGAAAGAATGACCCGGCGGAACGAGGGTATGAAGTGGCGCCAGGAGCGGGATTCCATTGAGAAAATCCAAAAGAGACTGTATCGGATGATCAGCCAGCCAACCGACACAAACCATGTACCTGAAGGCCTTCGCCGGCCGGTTTTGAATCTGCTGAACTCCGTAAACTGGAACACAAGAAAAGCAGGCAGCCAGGCCGCGTACCAGTTTGAGTTGGCCATGAAAAACATTGGTGACATGGCGGCAGCAGAGATTGGTGCAGATGGTAGCGGGCCGGAAATCGACTTTGATCCGGACCTGAAGGAAATGATTGAGGATTTCCTGGCCACGGCACCCAGGGATAGGCAGGGCCGCGTGGATCTGGACCTGAAGCAGACCAGCGCCACCCAGATGCGTCGTCTGCGGGAAATCCTGCAGACTGTCAGCCACAGCATTGCCAATGCCAATAGGATGATGGCGGATGAAAAGGGGAGGCAGATTGAGGAGGTGGCTGTTGAATCCGTACATGAGATGGAGGATAGAACCAACAGCCGTCTGCGGGAACGTCATCCTGCCCTCAAGAAGCTCCTGGACAACGATGCCGCCGAGACAATTGAAGGCGTGTATGGCCTGGAAATGATGGATGCTGGAAGCTATTTCCGCAGCCTGGGTCAGACGGCAGCCGACAGAATTTATAAGCCCATCCGCAAAGGTTTTGACAAGCGTGTGGAGCTTCTCCGGGAAGCACAAGATTACATGAAAAAGAAGTTGACCGGTATCGATGTGAAAAAGTGGAGCGGCGCCGGTGCTCCGAAACAGACGTTCAAGCTCGTGAACGGGGACACTGTGGATTTGACACCGGGACAGGTGATGGAGTTGTACTGCCTGACACAGAGGCGCCAGGCGCGGGATCACTTGACGGTGGGCGGCATCCGTGTGGAAAAGCGCCCGGGTGTGCTCAGTAAGCGTGTGAGTCTGACAACGACCGACATTGCCAACATCGTGGCCAGCCTGAGCAATGAGCAGGTGAGGATGGCCAAGGAGCTGCAGACCTATCTGAGCACCACGGCGGCCGAATGGGGCAATGAGGCCAGCATGAACATGTATGGAATCCGAAAATTTAAGGAAAAAGCATACTGGCCTATCAAGACTTCGGATGACTATGTGCGGACCAATGACGCCAATTCCGGGAGCGGTGCCGGGCTGTGGGGCGTAAAGAACAAAGGAATGACGAAGGCCGTTCAAACCAAAGCCAACAACCCGCTTGTGATCCATGATGCCTTTGATACCTGGTATCAGCATGTGGATGATATGGCTACTTATTCGTCTATGGTCGCGCCGTTGAGCGATGCCATGCGCTGGTATAACTGGCGCAGCGGAACAGAAGCAAGCACCAAGGAAGCCCTTGGAAATATGTACGGGGAAAAAGGAAAGACCTATTTCCTGGCGCTGATGAAAGACATCAACGGTTTGTCTGACCGGGCAAGCCCCACAAGGCTGAATAGGCTGCTGGGAATGCTGAATCGGAACTGGAAAGTGGCAAAGGTGGGTGGAAACCTGCGCGTGTTTGTGCAGCAGCCCACCAGCTACCTGAGAGCAGCGGCGGAGGTGGATTCGAAGTACCTTGCCGAGGCCATAGCGAAAGCGCCTGGTAACATCCGGCGGGCCATGAAGGAGGCACCGAAGTATTGCCCCATCGCCCAGTGGGCTGACTGGGGATTCTTTGAAACGAACATTGGTCAAAGCATGAGAGACATTCTCATCGGAGACAAGACTGCTGCTTCGAAGATTCGTGAAATGACAACCGCCCCGGCGGGCGCGGCTGACCACATGACCCGCGGGGTTCTGTGGCTGGCCTGTGAAGCGGAAGTGAAGGACAGCCATCCGGAGCTCAAAGGAGAAGCATTCAAAAAGGCTGTGGGAGACAGACTTGGAGAGGTGATTGACCGCACCCAGGTTGTGGACACTGTCCTTCATAGAAGCGCCCTCATGCGCAGCAAAAATGAAGCTGTGCAGATGATGATGAACTTTATGGCCGAGCCGACAAAGTCGTACAATATGATGCGGGAATCTGCGGCACAGCTTCTGTCTGCAGATGGGAAAACGCAGAGGAACGAGGCCGGAAAAAGATTCGGACGGGTAGCCGGTACCTATCTGGCGACGGCTCTGGCCACCAGCGCAGCAGCTGCCCTGGTAGATGCCATACGGGTGAAGGATGACGAACGGGACAAGAAGCTGGGCGAACGGTACCAGACGGCGCTCCTGGAAAACTTCCTGGACAATGTGAACATCCTGCAAAGCATGCCGATCATCAAAGACGTGCTGAGTATGTTGGAAGGATACGATGTGGAGCGCAGTGATATGACTGCCCTGTCTGACTTCATCGACGGTGTGAAGTGGATCACAACGACCATCACGAAAGATGGAAAGGTGACATTCAACCAGATCATGAATCATGTGGCTGGGCCAATCAGTAGCATGACGGGGCTTCCACTCGGAAATGTATGGCGAGATTCCAAGGGCGTTTATGACCTGGCCACTGGCCTCATGGACCCGCTGAATATTGACCGCAACCTGCGGGAGGAGAAAAATGTCGTGACCTATGACGACCTTGTGACACAAGTTCGGCGAGAAAGTGGGTGGCCGAATACCGGAAAACACCTGGATAAGCTGAAAGCCCTGTATGGGAGCAGTACGGGAACCTACGCCGATATGCTCGGAGGTGACAAGGCAAAGGCTGTAGATAGCTGGCTTGAAGAGCTCAGCAAGAACGCTGGTAAAAATGGTGAACCGTATACGGCGGTGCTGCCGAAGATGGTGACCAACAAAATCAGCTATACAGGTGCAGATGGTGAGCAGGTGGAGGTATATCTCGGCGGAGCCGATTACCTTGCCTATGCCGAACAGGTGCAGAAAACGGCCTGTGAGCTTGTTTACAGCTACATGAATGGGGTCGGAAAAACAGCCAGTACCAACCAACAGGTGAAGTTCGCAGTGGATGCCAGAAATTACGCAGTGCAGACGGCGAGGCAGAGCTTTATCGACGGGTATGAGGTGACGGACTGGATCGCCGATGTGCAAGCTCAGGATATGGATCCGGCGGAAGCAATCGCTGCATACGCAGCAGTAAAGACGGCGAAAGCGGATAAGGATTCGGAAGGCAATACCATCTCTGGCAGCAAGGCCAAAAACGCCGTTGCCGCTATGGTGAATCAGGGCTTCAAGGAAGGAGAAGCTCGAGCGCTGTATGAATCCCTGAGCGGGAATGAGGACAGTCCCTACCTTGCCATGTTCATGCAGGTCAAGGACAGTCCGCAGCAGGTGGATGAGTTGGCGGCCTTGTTCGGCGCTGGAGGAGAGCCAGCAAGTTATGCCGGAATGCTGAAGGATAAGAATGCCGGAAAGGTGGACAGTTATCTTAAACAGCTTTCCTCCAGCGAAGGAGAATCCGTCATGCCGGATTATGTGGAGGCGATGTTCAACTATACGAAAGACGGAGAAAAGGTAGATGTTGATATGAACGCGAGCGAGTATATCGACTATGCCAGGAGTCGGACTGAGACGGCATATGACCTGCTGGATTTGTTCCTTCCGAGATCTTCTTCCTATGGAAAGGATATCCAGGGGGAAGTGGTCAACGCTGTGGAGGAGTATGCAGCGCAGACGGCTAAATCCCAAGTCAGCGACTACGAAACGGCCAGCTGGGTGAAGAAGGTGCAGCAGGTTGCCGGAGTGTCCGGCGGAGATGTAAACCTGGCAGCTCTGGAGGCCATTGTGGCGCGGGAGGTTATAAACTCGGCCACGGGTGTGAAAGGAGATGACGGAAAGACCATCAACGGGAGCGTGAAGAAAGACGCGAAGGCGCGCCTTGCCAGCGCCGGATACAACGAAGCTCTGGCTGAAATGTACTACCAGATGTTCAAATGAGCAGCAAATTATAGACCGTAGAAAAGACCGTTGTTTTACTGAAAAACGTGGTGCATTTATTATAAGATGAAAGAAGCAATGAAACAAAAAACAATGAATATACGAAAAAATTATGTATAGTGAAAAATGTGAATAGACAAGTGAAACAGTTCGATTCCCCTCATCTCCACCACTAAAAAGCAGCGTCAGATCATTTGATTTGACGCTGCTTTTTGTTTGCTTTTATGCGGCGGAAAGGCTTTTCGTCACTTCCGCAGGATCTTTTCCAGTGGCTTCCCCTTGGCCAGTTCATCTACCAGTTTGTCCAGGTAGCGGATATTCTGCATCAGCGGGTCCTCGATGGCTTCCACACGGACACCGCATACGCTGCCTTGAATCAAGCGGCGGTTTTCGTTCAGGCAAGGCGCCTTTTCAAAAAAATCGCCGTATGTAAGCTCGGTCTTCAGAAGTTGGTCCAACTCGGCGGACTTGTATCCGGTGAGCCATTCGGTAACGGTGTAGACTTCCTCTTTCGTCCGGCCCTTGCGCTCAGCCTTGGCAATCAGCAGGGGAAATACTTTCGAAAATTTCATGGAAAAGACGGTTGCACGGTCCATGTTTCTACCTCCCGTAACAATTCATGAGGGTATTATACCACGGACCGGCGCGGTTTCGGTATAATTTTCGCGCTTTTTCCGTCAATTCTCCAGATTGTCAGCCAGAAGACTTCGTGCTATGATGAAACCAAGGAGCCAGGGAGGTGTTTTTATGCCCCTTCAAATTGTCAGAAATGACATCACAACCATGAAGGTGGATGCCATCGTCAACGCTGCCAACGAAAGTCTGCTGGGCGGCGGAGGAGTGGACGGTGCCATTCACCGGGCCGCCGGGCCGCAGTTGCTGGCGGAATGCCGTACGTTGGGTGGATGCAAAACCGGACAGGCCAAGATCACCAAAGGTTACAATTTGCCGGCCCGCTATGTGATTCACACGGTCGGACCGGTCTGGCGGGACGGTCATCATGGAGAAAAAGAGCTGCTGGTGTCCGCCTACCGAACCTCGCTGGAACTGGCACTTGCCCATGATTGCCGTACGGTGGCTTTTCCGTTGATTTCCTCCGGTGTGTACGGATACCCCAAGGACCAGGCTCTCAAGGTGGCGGTGGATACCATCGGAGAATTTCTGCTGGCCCATGAAATGACGGTCTACCTGGTGATTTTTGACCGGGCGGCCTATACCATCGGTGAGCGCCTTTTCGCCGACATTGCCTCGTATATTGATGACCGGTATGTGGTGGAACATACAGACAGGCGGGAAGAAGAATACCGCCGCAGCATCAGCCGCCTGGCGGTACCAACTTCGACGGCGGGACTGTGGGATTTTGCCAGCGATGCCGCAGCACCGCAAAGCCTGGACGAAGCCCTGCATCAATTGGACGAGAGCTTTTCGCAGATGCTTCTGCGGAAAATCGACGAACGGGGCATGACCGACGCGCAGTGTTATAAAAAAGCCAATATCGACCGCAAACTCTTTTCCAAAATCCGTTCGGATGCGCAGTACAAACCGTCCAAAGCCACAGCCATGGCCTTTGCGGTGGCGCTGGAACTGCCACTGGAGGAAGCCCGGGAACTGCTGCAAAAAGCCGGTTTTGCCTTTTCCCATGCCAGCAAGTTTGATATTATCGTGGAGTATTTTATTGCGCATCGAAACTACAATATATTTGAAATCAACGAGGCTCTGTTTGCCTTTGACCAGAATTTGCTGGGTGGATGAACATTGCCGTTTGTCGCTTTTCAGGCGACCTCTGCCGACTTGAATTTCCCTATACTGTGTTTGTAAGCCATACCGACACAGGAAAAGGGAGATTTGACATGAACAAGAATTTGACAGAACTGGTTTTTATCTTAGACCGCAGCGGGTCCATGCAGGGGCTGGAAAAAGACACCATCGGCGGATTCAATTCCATGCTGGAAAAACAGCAGCGGGAAACAGGGGATGCCTTCGTTTCCACGATTCTGTTTGATGACCGGGTGGAAGTTCTCCATGACCGGGTCGCGGTAAAGCGTGTCCCGCCTATGACCGATCAGGAGTATTATGTCCGTGGCTGTACGGCTCTGCTTGATGCCGTGGGCGGTGCCATCCGACATATCGGCAACATCCACAAGTACGCCCGGCCGGAGGATATTCCCGCGCACACTCTGTTTGTTATCACCACCGACGGCATGGAAAATGCCAGCCGCCGGTACACAGCGCCGCAGGTCAAACGGATGATCGAACGGCAAAAGCAAAAGTACGGCTGGGAGTTTCTGTTCCTGGGTGCCAACATTGACGCCGTGGAAGCGGCGGCAAATCTGGGAATCGGTGCGGACCGGGCTGCCAACTACCGGAGCGACAGCACCGGCACCAGACTGAACTATGAAACCGTTTGTGCGGCGGTCAGCGCTGTGCGGTGCAGCCAACCACTGACCGGGCACTGGAAAGATGCCATCGACCGGGACTTCCGTGACCGGAAAAATAAAGCCTGTCCGGAGGCATGGGCATACCGGACAGGCAGAAAACAATAAGGTGGGAGGCTTTTCCCATGGCAAAACGAAAATGGACTCGCCAGGAAACCGAAGATTGGTTGAACAAGAACCAGCGGTGGATTTACTGCAACCCGGAGGATGCCAACCTTTTTGCCCGCAAGCGCTGTTACGGAATCAATTAGGCGTTCAACTGGGGAAATCCCTGGGCCTGGATTATACTGGTGGTCTTTGTCCTTGCCATGGTGCTGATTGGCCTTCTGGCCTGACGGAGCGCATCAGCAGGAGGACTGCTCCCAATGCTTCAGGGCAGCCAGTTGTTCCGGGGTATGGAACCAATGCTCTCCACCTTCCAGCACGGTCAGAACGGCGTGGTGCGCCTGGGCGAAGGATTCCATTTTGCGGCGGGGAGTCATATTGTCTTCGCTGCCGTAAAGGATGCTGGTGCGGCAGGTCCACTGGTGAATGGCATGCGCCCGCACCCAGCAAAGATATTTCCAGGACAAGGTTTGCCCGAAAGTGGTGCTGATTTCGCCCCGATTTTCCAGCTCCGGCTCCGTTGTGCCGGCCCATCCCAACATGGTCAGGATCAGGTCTTCCATATCCACGATGGGGGAAAGCAAAAGCGCACGGTCCGGGTCTTCCAGCGCCAGCATGGCAAAATAGGCGCCGATGCTGGTTGCACGCACAGAGTAAGAGTTCCAGCGCTGCATCGCCCAGTCCTTTGCAGCCTGGATATCCGGTACGGCCAGCCAGGGAGTTAGTTCTTCCTCACGATTTTGCCGCTCCCCGTGCGCGGGCAGATCAATGGAAAGTACCTGATACCCCTTGGGGCAAACCAGCTGCGCGAAAGATTCCGCCTCCTCCTTGTGGCCCATCTGTCCGTGCAGGAACAGATAGCCACGTTCTGCATTTTCCCCGTACAAAACGGCGGGAATTGTTTGAATGAACAGGTGTTGTGTTTTCATTTTATATACCTCAATAGAACAGAAGATACCGCCGTTCCGGCTTTGCATCCCGGTACGGCGGTGTTTTCTTTCTTCAAGCAAAGATGGCAGGAAGATTCTGCGTTATTCCTGTGCTGCGTGGGGAATCGTAATTTTCTCTACGGATATTTTGCCATCCGCTACATCTGCCATCATCAGGGTGATTTCCTGATGGAAGCGGCGCGGGCCGCAGGACCCGGGATTCAGCCACAGAATTCCGTCTTTTTCTGCCTGCAGATACTTGTGGGAATGCCCGAACACCACCACATCCACATCGGCCGGATCGGGATTCGCCTCTTTTTTGTTGTGTACCATGTAAAAGCGTACGCCGCCCAAGGTCACGGTGAGGTCATGGGGGATTGCTTCAGCCCATTCCTTATCGTTGTTGCCCCGGACGATGTACAGGGGCGCATATTGCCGCAGTTCGTCCACGATGCTTTGCTTGTTGATGTCCCCGCCGTGCAGGATGGCATCGGCAGTCTTCAGACAGTCCACGACCTGGGGACGCAGCAGCCCGTGGGTGTCGGACAGGATGGCAAGTTTCATTCGTTGCCGCCTTTCTGCAAGGTCCAGCCAAAATCGTTGTGGTAGATCATCTGCCGGGTCATACCGCCGTCGATGCAGATGTTTTCCCCGGTGATGAATCCCGCCTTATCCGAACACAGATACAGCACCATATTGGCAATATCCATCGGGTTCCCCACCCGGCCGGCCGGCTGCTGCTCAGCGTCGGGACCATCGTATACGGTGTACTCGGTATCGATCCATCCCGGAGAGATGGAATTCACCCGGACCTTGCCGGCCAGGCTTACCGCCAGTGCATGGGTCAGGGCGGAAATGCCGCCCTTAGCCGCGGTATAGCTTTCGGTCTGGGGCTGGCTCATCCGGTCTCGGGAAGAGGATATATTCACGATGGCTGCACCGGGCGCAAAGTGGGTCGCAAACAGTTTGGTCAGATAAAAGGGCGCCGTGACGCCTACCCGCAGCGCATAGTTGAACTCTTCGTAGCTGCATTCCGTCAGACCCTTCATCAGGGGCAGGGCGTTGTTAATGAGATAGTCCACATGGCCGTGATCGGTGATGACCTTGCGGGCAAAGTCTTCCAGAACGGCCTGGTCGGCCAGATTTCCCACATAATAGTTGTTGGGCAGCAGGTCAATGACGCACACATGGGCGCCCGCCTTGCGAAACTCCTCCGCAATGGCCTTGCCGATGCCTTTGGCGCCGCCGGTCACCACTGCCACTTTATCAGTAAACATACAGATATTCCTCCTCAGTCTGCGTCCTCGTCCATGGCTTCCACAAGAAAACTCACCGGCCGGAAGCCGTCGTTGCAGGAAAGCATGGCGGATTTTGGATTCTTCATCCACCCGTCATAAAAATTCTCTCCACCGTGGCTCAGGGCCAGCACAAAAGGGGAGAGGGTATCCCAGGCGCTCTGACAGAACCCGGCGGGCTTTTCCCAGCCGTTGGCGATGAAAACCTGGCCTTCCCGCATATCGCAGGCGTGGAGAATCGGGTTTTCATATTGCGCCATCAGGTCTTCATACCGGGTGATGCGCATGACGGTGATTCTGCATTTTTTCATGGTGAAACCTCAGATGATGATGCCTTCGCAGTGGTCGATCTCATGCTGGATGATCTCGGCGGTCCATCCGGTAAAATTTTTGATTCTTTGACGGAACTGCTCGTCCTGCCAGCGGACCTTGATGGTTTTCCAGCGCTTGACTGGGCGCACCCCGGTCAGGGAAAGACAGCCTTCTTCGGTGTCGTAAGGCCCGGTCCTGCGCAGGATTTCCGGGTTGTACATCACCATATAAGTGCCCTCGTTGTCAAAGGCAATAATGCGTTTGTTGACGCCGATCATATTGGCGGCCATGCCCACGCAACCGTCCTTGTGGTGCGCCAGGGTCTCCAGCAGGTCGGCGGCCACCTGGGTGTCCTGCGGGGTGGCCGGTTCGGCTTTCCGGGCCAGAAAAATTTCGTCTTTGCAGATTTCTCGAATCATCGTTTGCTCTCCTCGTGGTGTTGTATGGTGGCCGCAATGGTTTCGGCCGCGATCCTGGCACCGGCTTCGTTGGGGTGTATGCCGTCGAAACCGTACAGTTCCCGGGTTCCGGACAGCTCATAAAACCGGCGGCCTACCTCTGCCAGCAAAGCGTTGTTTTCCTGCGCTGCCTGCCGGTAAGCATCGGACAGACTGCGGGCCATTTCCTCGTAGTCCCACCCCTTATAGGTCAATTCTGCGCTGCCCTTTTTGTATGCCCAGGTCGCAAAGAGGACCGGAACAGCTCCGTTTGCCCGAATCTGTTTACAAAGTCTGCCGATGCTGGCATAGAAACTTTTTGGGGACGTAATGGGACCGGTGCTCATTTCCTGAAGAACCACATAATCCCAGTGTTCTTGTGTCAGTGCGGTCTGCGTCAGCGCGCCCATCCGGGTGTCCGGATTCAGCTGCTCCGCCAGCCGTGCGCCACCCCGGGTATGCTGTACGACCTCGCCGCCGGTCAGAGCGGCCAGCAGTTTCGGCATATCATGGGTAAAGGTAAAACTGTTTCCCAGCATCAGAATACGCATTATGATCCTCCCGGCAGTATGGCTGTATTTGGGGCACAAGGCAAAACCTTATGGAGAGGAATTGCACGGGACTCCTTATCTGCATTATAGCAAAGAGATGAACCGCTGTAAAACTCCCAAAAGCAAAAGCTGCCGCCGCAGGAGGACACCTGTGCGGCAGCAGCTTTCGGTTGGGGCATCTTATTTACATGCCGAAGAAATATCTGCAGAACAACGCGGCAATGATGGCACCGACAAAAGGAGCCGTACCGGGGACAAGCAGGCCATACTGCCAGTCATTGTCGGCCTTGTTGCGGATGGGCAGAATCTGATACGCCAGACGGGGACCAAGGTCACGGGCCTGGTTCATGGCGAATCCGGTGGTACCGCCGAAGCCCATACCCACGGCCCAGACCAGCAGGCCAACGCCGAAGGGAAGCATGGATTCATAGTTCTTGGCAATGCACAGAATCGCGGTCAGAAAAACGGTGGTGGCGAAAGCCTCCACAAAATAGTTGCGGGGCAGATCGCGCATAGGCGGGTTGGTGGAGAAGATATTGCGGATGGCGATGGGATCGACTTCATCAGCGCTGGCGCGGAACTGATCGGCGTACATCACATAGCAGATCAGCGCGCCGACAAACGCACCGGCCATTTCGGCAATCACATAGGGGATAAAGGAACTCCAGGGAATCATGCCAAGAATGGCCTGCGCCAGAGCCATGGCGGGATTGATGCACACGCCGCCGAAGATCATCAGGACGACTGTGATGCCGAAGCCCCAGGTCGTGATGGCGAACAGGTGGCCGGAGCCACGGTATTTGCTGTTTTTAAGGACCTCGTCGCAATGGACGCCGACACCAAAGACGATCATCAGCCCGGTGCCGAGAAATTCTGCCAGAATGTTGTGAAGCATGTTTTTCCTCCTGCCGATTTTTTACTGAACGACGACCGAAAGACCGTCGGGAATTACCGCAACTTTTGCATTGCTGCCCAGACGCAGCAGCGCACGGGCCAGGGCGTCGTCCGCCGTAGGCGCCAGTTCCAGATGCAGATTGGCCGCAATCTTCGGGTCCAGCAGATCCGATACCAGGATCACATGGTACTTGACCAGGATGCGGGCCAGAATCTGGCTGGTCCACTGTTCGGGCACCGTTTCCAGACGCGGGGTGGCGATGGCCTGCTTCAGGAAGGCTTCGGGGGATTCCGCTTTGGCAATGTTGTCATAGAACGCCTGTCCGCCGTGACCGTCGCGGCAGCCGGCTACCATGATGATGATACCGCCTTCCCGCACGGTGGCCTCGGCAGCGGTCATGCCCTTGACGGCCTGGTACACATTCTGGTCCAGGGGATAGCCGCCGTTGGTGGTGACGGCAATATCGCAGGGAACCTTGTCCACATGAGCCAGATCCTTGACGAAGTTGCAGCCGGCCAGGTGGGCTTTTTCCACATCACCGGCAAAGGAACCGATGATCTGCTTCTCTTCGTTCAGCACTACATTGAGGATGAAGGCCAGCTTGGCTGCATGAGCAGCAAACACCATATCGGCATGGATGCGGTTGTGGTCCAGGTTGCCGGTGCGACATTCGGGAGAAGCAATGAACTCGCCGCAGTGGTTGGCCTGGATGGTCTTGTAGCTGGAAATGCCGGGCAGGACTGCCTTGCGGCCGCCAGAGAAGCCGGCAAAGAAATGGGCTTCGATAAAGCCTTCAGCCAGCAGCAGGTCGGCTTCGGCCGCCACACGGTTGATCAAGCAGTGGCCGCCGCTGGGCAGCACACCGATGTCTACCATGGCCGCATCATCACGGGCGTCGTGCATGACGATCTCTTCGTGATCCACGATTTCCTGGCCGTACTTGGCGATAAGCTCTTCCCGGGTGGAAGCACGATGGAAGCCGGTGGCTACCAGGATGCGGATACGGGCGTCCGGAGCCACGCTGCGGATGCGTCGCAGCAGGATGGGGGTGATGATGGCAGAGGGCACCGGACGGGTGTGGTCGGAACTGATGATGACAATATTCTTCTTGCCTTTGGCCAGTTCCTCCAGGCTGGGCGAACCAATGGGATGATCCAAGGATTCTTCTACCAGTTCAGCGCCGGTCTTTTCGGGACGATAGGCCGCCTGACGGGATACCAGAACCCCGGCCAGGTTTCCTTCAGGCACATGCAGTGTTTGCGTTCCCGTATCATAAGGCAGACTGATCTCTTTCATGTGAGCACACTTCCTTTTGAAAATTGAGATGATGGTTGGATCAGGTGAGATTGTTTGGTTTTGAAAACTTACCAAGTTTAGCACGTTGGTACTGGACAAACTACCCCAAAAGATGGTATCATTTGTTACGCAAAAACAAGGCAAAAGGAGCGCTTTCTGGATGGACAGCAATGCCTATCTGCTGCAACAGCTTGACCACTGGGGCTATACGTTGGAAGAACGTCCCCGTCATGCGTACCTGGCATACTGTGGGCTGGACCAGCCGTTTACTTATGTGCTGGCCCACGGTGTGGTCAAGACCAGTATTATTCTTAAAAACGGGAAAGAATTCAATATTGCCTATCTCAAAGGCCCTTCTGTGATTTCGCTGCTGCGGGACGAGGTTTCCGCCTTTACCAGCGCACCGTTCAATATCCGGGTGGAAAGCGAGAAGGCGGCTTTTTATAAGGTGCCGCGGGTGGAATTGTGGCAGAACCTGAACCAGGACCCGGGGCTGCAGCAGTATGTGAAGGAATATTATCGTCAGCGCTGGAGTGAAAGTATCCGCAACCAGCAGCTGATGGCCATGAACAGCAAAAAAGGTGTGATCTGCGGTTTTCTGCTCAATCTGGCCCAGCAATTCGGCCGCCCGGTGGAAGGCGGGACCCTGATTGATTTTATTGTACCGTATGAAGATATTGCCGGGTTCTGCGGGATTTCCACCCGCAACAGTGTCAACCGTATCATCAGCGAGCTGCGGCACGACGGCTTGCTGGAACTGCGGGATCGGCATATTCTGATTCCGTCCCTGGATAGCCTGCGGGAACAAATTGCGGAATGAGAAAGTCTGAAATGGACAGAATGTTAGGATAACCAGGTCCGCATTCTGCTAAAAAACAAAGCGCAAAAATTGGGCAGGACACCAAAAACAGCAGGTGAATGCCGGAAGCTGTTGACTTTTTGTCAAAGTCGTGGTATGTTGGTTTTGTGAGATTGAACGCCTTGCCTCTGCGGCTTGGCTCGGTTGGATTGTTACCGGTCATGCGGGCTAGACCAACTCTGTCCCCAAAACCCTGCTGTGGGCTTTGCGCGATAGGGCTGGTATTTTTTTTGTGGAGGAGGCACAGGGTTGCGAATCAAAAAGGTCATCAACAACAACATCCTGTGTGTCATTGACGAAAAAGGCTCCGAGATGATCGTGACCGGGAAAGGCATCGGATTCGGGCGGAAAATCGGACAGTTCGTACAGCCGGAGCAGGTAGAAAAGACCTACCGCATGGAAGGCAAAGACGAGCAGCGCCGCCTGCGCGAGCTGGTGGAACAGATCCCGCTGGAACATCTGCGCCTGACCGAAGAAATGCTGGAAGAAATCAAGGCGACCATCCATCAGCCGCTGAATGAATCCTTGCTGATCACCCTGGCGGACCATATCAGTTTCGCCATTCAGCGCAAACAGCAGGGGATCGAGTTCAAAAATCCGCTGGCGGGCAGCATCCTGTGCTATTATCCCACAGAACATCAGCTTGGGCAAAAATGCCTGGCACTTGTCCGGGAACGCTGCGGGGTGGAGCTTAATCCGGACGAAGCGGCGTTCATCGCGCTGCATATCGTCAATGCTGAGCTGAATACCAGCATGAGCGAGATGTATGACATCACCCGTTTCATTGAAGGCGCCGTGGAAGTGGTGGAGTATTTTTACGCCGACCGTGGTCCCTTTGACCGGGAATCCCTGGAGTTCAGCCGCTTTGTGGTGCATCTGCGTTACTTTGCACAACGCCTGTTTCAGGACAAGCTCATGCCGGACAGCGATGATGAAAATGACCGCCTGTTCCGGGAACTGATTGCCCGCAACTGCAAGCAGCATTATAAATGTGCCTGCTGCGTGGGGGAGTATGTGGCCAAAACCTGGCACAAGCAGCTTTCCCAGGAAGAACTGATTTATCTGACCATTCACCTCAAGCGCATTGCGGGGGATACCCGCGAACCGGTGCGCTGAAACAATTTGATAACGGGCCGTCCGATAGTTGGGCGGCGCGGGGTAGTTACCGCTTCTCTGTCTTAGGCGGGCTAGACCTGTATGAACTGAGCAGGGGATTTTTCTGCGCGGTTTGTATAGGTCTTTTTTTATACATCGTCCGTAAATCCACTGTCTGTATCATGTTAAGGAGGAACCCTGATGAAAGACAAGATCTTTGGCGTTCTGCAGCGTGTCGGCCGTTCGTTCATGCTGCCGATCGCGCTGCTGCCGGTAGCCGGTCTGCTGCTCGGCATCGGCAGTTCGTTCACCAACGAGACCATGCTGGCCACCTACGGTCTGTCCGGCGTGATCCACCCCGGCACCGTCATTTACACCGTTCTGGACATTATGAACCAGTGCGGCAGTGCGGTGTTCAACAACCTGGCCCTGCTGTTTGCCATGGGCGTTGCCATCGGTATGGCCAAGAAAGAAAAGGAAGTTGCCGCTCTGTCCGGCGCCATTGCGTACCTGGTCATGAACACCGCTATCAGCGCCATGATCAACGCCAACGGCGGTGTGGAAGCCATGGCTCCCAACTCCACCACCTCCATGCTGGGCATCACTACCCTGCAGATGGGCGTGTTCGGCGGTATCATCGTTGGTCTGGGCGTTGCGGCGCTCCATAACCGCTTCTACCGCATCCAGCTGCCGCAGGTCCTTTCCTTCTTTGGCGGCACCCGCTTCGTGCCCATCGTCTGCACCGCTGTGTACCTAATCGTCGGCATTGTGATGTTCTATGCCTGGCCGGTGGTGCAGCACGGTATCACCCTGCTGGGCAACCTGGTCATCAGCTCCGGCTACGCCGGTACCTGGATTTACGGCCTGATCGAGCGCGCCCTGATTCCCTTCGGCCTGCATCATGTGTTCTATATGCCGTTCTGGCAGACGGCTGTTGGCGGTACTGCCGTTATTGACGGTGTGACTGTGCAGGGCGCTCAGAATATCTTCTTTGCGGAACTGGCGTCCAAGTCCACCACCGAGTTCTCCGTGGAAGCCACCCGCTTTATGGCCGGTAAGTTCCCGCTCATGATCTTCGGCCTGCCCGGCGCTGCCCTGGCCATGTACCGCACCGCGCGCCCCGAAAAGCGCAAGGTCGTTTCCGGCCTGCTCCTGTCTGCTGCGCTGACTTCCATGCTGACCGGTATCACCGAACCCCTGGAATTCACCTTCCTCTTTGTGGCTCCTGCCATGTACGCCGTTCACTGCGTTTACGCCGGTCTGTCCTATATGCTCATGCACATTCTGAACGTCGGCGTCGGTATGACCTTCTCCGGCGGTCTGATCGACCTGACCCTGTTCGGCATCCTGCAGGGCAACGCCAAGACCCACTGGATCTGGGTGCCCATCGTGGGTGTGTTCTACTTCTTCCTGTATTACTTCACCTTCAGCATCATGATCCGCAAGATGAACCTCAAGACCCCCGGCCGTGAGGACGACAACGAAGAACCCAAACTGTATACCCGTTCCGACTTCAAGGAAAAGACCGGCGTTGGCCCGGACGGTGCCCCCCGCACGGGCGGCGACACGGTCTCTGCTCTGATCCTGAACGGTCTGGGCGGCAAGGCCAACGTTTCCGATGTGGACTGCTGCGCCACCCGTCTGCGTGTGACCGTTGTGGATGCCGGCAAGGTCCAGGATACACTGCTGCGTCAGAGCGGTGCTTCCGGCGTTGTGCATAAGGGCAACGGCATCCAGGTCATCTATGGACCGCAGGTCTCTGTCATCAAATCCAACCTGGTGGAATACATGGAGAGCCCCGAAGCTGACCAGCCTGCTGCGGTGGAAGCCCCGCAGGCTCCGCAGCCGGCTCCCAAGGCTCCTGAAACGACCGGCAAGACCGAAACGCTCGGTGCCCATATGAACGGTGAAGTTCTGCCCATGGAACAGGTCCAGGATGAGGCTTTTGCTTCCTGCGCGCTGGGCGAAGGCGTTGCCATCGAACCTTCCGAAGGCAAGCTGTACGCCCCGGCGGATGCTACCGTGGATAACCTCTTTGATACCCACCACGCCATTGGTCTGGAGACCGAAAACGGTGCCGAGATCCTGCTGCATATCGGCATTGATACCGTCAAGCTGGGCGGCAAGCATTTTACCCCGCATGTCAAGGTCGGTGACAAGGTCAAGAAAGGCGACCTGCTCATCAGCTTTGATATGGATGCCATCAAGGCAGAAGGGTATCTGTGCACCACTCCGATGATCATCTGCAACACCGATGATTATAAGGCTGTCAAGCCGCTGGCGGAGGGCACCATCAAGGCCGGACAGGACATTCTGCGTGTGGAATGATCCTGACGGAACAATCCTGAAATCATAAAAAGCGGGCGCTCCTGTGCAAAAGGCCGGGGCGCCCGCTTTATTTTGTTAAAATTCTCCTGCCGAAAAACATTCTGCCAAAGGTTGACGCGAAGTCCTTGCAGGGAGTATGCTAACAATAGTTGAACACTGTGTCAAACAGGAGGAACAATATGGCTACCAAGTCAGAAAGAACCTATCCGTCTGCCGACGGTATTACCACGATTCATGCGCTCTGCTGGATGCCGCATACCCAAAAGCCCGCGGCGATTCTGCAGATCTCCCACGGCATGGTGGAGTTTGTGGACCGATATGATGCGTTTGCCTCCTATATGGCGGAACAAGGATTCCTGGTGGTGGGACATGACCATCTCGGCCATGGGGCATCTGTCACATCACCGGAGCAGTGGGGCTACTTCACCGAGGGGGACGGTTCCGATATTCTGGTCAAAGACCTCCACAGCCTGCGCGTTATGATACAGGCAGAATATCCGGATACTCCGTATTTTATGCTGGGCCATAGTATGGGCTCCTTCATCCTGCGACGCTATCTGATGGAATACGGCAGCGGATTGCGGGGAGCCATTATTTCCGGCACCGGGTACAAGCCTGAGGCACTGGCGGATGTTTTCCTGATGGTGTGTCGCGTTCTGGCGGCCACACGGGGTTGGAACTGCCGCAGCCGTCTGGCCAAGGAACTGTTTTTCTCGGGCTCGTTCCACAAGTTTGATATGGATGGTTCCCGCCCAGAAAACAGTTGGTTGACCACCGACACGGACATTGTCCGCCGCTATTACGCTGAGCCACGCTGTACGTTTCCATTCACGGTAGGCGGCTATTATACGATCACCAGGCTGGTAAAGGCAGACCAAAAACCTTCTTCTGTGGCAAAAACGCCGAAAGAATTGCCGCTGCTGCTGGTGTCCGGCGCCCAGGACCCGGTGGGGGAGTTTGGCGCAGGAGTAAAAAAGGTATATGATCTGTACCGGAACACCGGCCACAAGCAGGTGGACCTTATCCTGTATCCGCAGGCACGACACGAAGTCTTGAACGAGGTGGAAAGGGCCTCGTTCTGGAAGGATATTCTGGATTGGTGCCAAAAGCTTGTGTAAAGTGATCCGTCTTTACACAAAAAATGTAGTTTAAAAAGCAGCACACAGGGACTCTCTGTGTGCTGCTTTTTTGCTATACCGATATAAATGAAAGGGAGCGGTTGGGCCGGCATTTCAGCGCCGCCGTACACTGAACCCGAAGATGGTACCGCATACACCGCCTACAATGTGCATAAAATTGGCGACGTTGTCCTGCACAAACAGAATGTCGTATACCTGCTGTCCCAGATATAGTCCGGCTACCAGAAGCAGCGTCAGCGGAATGGAGCCGCCCCGCGTTCCGGCCAGACTGGACAGCATGATGAGCATGAATACAATGCCCGAAGCCCCCAAAAGGGCAGTGCCGGGAAAAAGCACGCACTGCAGAATGCCGGAAACCAGGGCCGTGAAAGCAATCCCCAACAGTAGTGTCCGGCTGCCGTATTTTTCTTCCAGCGGCGGCCCCACCACCAGAAGAAGCAGCATGTTGCCGATGAAATGAGACCAGTTGGCGTGCCCCAGAACATGGCAGAACAGCCGCACATAAAAAAGCGGGTCGGCCAGGGAGGAACGATACACGCTGAACAGGTGTGCGGTGGTCCAGCCATCGGTCACGCGCCCGAGAATCAGCGCCGCCAGGGACAGGAAAAAGAAGGTGAGTGTCACCGGGGCATTGTATTGAAAACTGATGGTGCGTCTTCTCACGGACAGTGCCTCCCTTACCAATATACAGAATACATTTTATTATAACGCTGCGGAAGAAAAAAGCAAAGGCGGCCGGCGATTTTTATAGAATTGTAAAATCGCCGAAAAATCTTTTGCTGCGGGATGAAAATGCCGCGAAACCATGCTATAATGACAACATAGTGGCAATCTGCCGCTGTAAAGCGAGGTGTTGGCGTTGAAACAGGCCGTGCGTCGGGATATCCTGCTGCTCACCGGCGTCACCGTTGCGGGCCTGCTGGCTATTGTGTGGGGGGCGTGCTTTCTGATCGCGCCCGTCTGGCAGCCTGGATATGAAACGTCCGCTCAGTCGGCGGTCTCTGCCCCGCAGCCGCTTGTGAACCCAAACACAGCCGACGCCGAAACGCTGATGACTCTGCCCGGGATCGGGCAGGAGAAGGCCGAAGCCATCCTGGCTTACCGCGCCGAACACGGTCCGTTCCTGTCAATGGAGGAACTGGCCGATGTGCCCGGTGTTTCCCTGCAGATGGTGGACGAATGGGCAGACTGCATAACCCTGGACCCCGAATTTTAAAAAGGAGGGCGTTGTTTTGGACACGACCGAAAGTATCTTTATCAATCGAGAATTGAGCTGGCTCGATTTTGACAGCCGCGTGCTGGCACTGGCCAAAGAAAAGAGCGTGCCGCTGGGGGAGCGCCTCAAGTTCGAAGCCATCTTCGGCAGCAACATGGATGAGTTCTTTATGGTGCGCGTCGGTTCTCTGTACGACCAGACGCTGCTCAAGAACAACAAGCTGGACATCGTCACGCATATGACGGCATCGGAACAGATTGCTGCCATCACGCCCCGCGTAGCCGAACTGCAGGCCAAGTGCGACAAGTACTGGCAGCATCTGGTCAGCGCTCTGGCGGAGAACGGCTACAAGAAACTGGACTTCAACAAGCTCGACAAACAGCAGGAACATTTCTGGAAAGCCTATTTCCAGCGGGAAATTTTCCCCATCCTCAGCCCGCAGATCGTGGACCAGCGCCATCCGTTCCCGTTCCTGCGCAACAAGGAAATTTACTTCATCGTTCAGCTGTATACCAAGGCGGATGGTGTTCATTACGGCATCATCCCCATCAGCAACCAGTTTGAGCGTGTGCTGTATATGAAAGACGGCAACACCACATACTTTGCTTTTGTGGAAGAACTGATTGCACATTATGCGAGTGCTATCTTCCGTAAGAATGCGGTGCAGAAGTCTTGCCTGTTCCGGGTCACCCGCAACGCTGATATCACGGTGGACGAGGGCATGATGGACCATGACATCGACTTCCGTGACGTGATGAGCGAACTGCTGAAGAAACGCCGCAAGCTGGCCGCCGTCCGTCTGCAGTTCTGGCCCGAAGGCCCGCAGGACATCGTCAAGTTCCTGCGCGACAAACTGGTGGTCCCGGCGGACCGCTGCTATGTGCAGACCTCGCCGCTGGACTCCGGTTGCCTGTTCCGCCTGTCCAGCCGCATTGCCGCCGACGGCAATGCCTCGCTGTTCTACCCGCCGGCCCGTCCCATCCAGGCTCCGACCGGATATGACCTTTATAAAGAGGCCCATGACCATGATGTGCTGATTGCCTATCCGTATCAGAGCATCCGTCCCTTCATCCGCATGCTGCTGAAAGCCGGCGCCGATCCCAATGTGGTCTCCATCAAAATGACCCTGTACCGTATGGCCAGCGATTCCCAGATCGTGCAGGCCCTGATCGCCGCTGCCGAAAACGGCAAGGAAGTGGTGGCCATGGTGGAGCTGCGCGCCCGCTTTGACGAGCAGAACAACATCGACTGGTCCAAGCAGCTGGAGGAAGCCGGTTGTACCGTTTTCTATGGCTTTGATGATTACAAGGTCCACTCCAAGCTGACCTTGATCACCAGCAAGGTGGACGGCAAATACCATTACCTGACCCAGATCGGCACCGGCAACTACAATGAAAAGACAAGTGAGCTGTATACCGACCTGTCCTTCATCACTTCCCGTCAGGAAATCGGCGAAGAAGCCAGTGCCGTGTTCAACAACATGGCTCTGCAGCGCCTGACCAGCGAGGCCGATACCATGTTGGTGGCTCCGCTGCGCTTCAAGACGGTGCTGCTGGCGGAGATGGATAAGCAGATCGCCCGTGCCCGCCGCGGGGAGCGCGCCTCCATGATCCTGAAGAACAACTCCATCAACGACCCGCAGATCATCGAAAAGATCAGCGAAGCCAGCTGTGCGGGCGTTCGGGTGGATATGATCATCCGCGGTATCTGCTGCGTGCGCGCAGGCGTTCCCGGCAAGACCGAGAATGTACACATCCGCAGTATTGTCGGCCGGTATCTGGAACATTCCCGCATTTACTGCTTCGGGGATGGGGATGACATGCATATCTACATTGCTTCCGGTGACTTCCTGACCCGCAACACCGAGCGCCGCGTGGAAGTGGGCGTCCGTGTGGATGACAAGCGCATTGCCCGTCAGCTGCGCGGCATTCTGGACCTGCAGCTCCGGGATACGGTCAACGCCCGTGTTATGCAGCCGGACGGAAGTTACACCAAGGTCAAGCCCGCCGAAGGCGAGCCGCCGGTGGACAGCCAGATGGCCATGTACGGCTATTTCCAGCATTCGTTTGAGCGTCTGGACCCGCCGGAACAGACCCCGGCCCCGGTGCGCAAGCCGGTCTCCTCGGTCACGGCTCCCCGCCCGCACCCGCAGGTGCGCCGCGACAGTGCCCGCTTCCGCGGCCTGTTTGAGAGCCTGCGCGGCCTTGGCAACAATAAAAAGTAAGGGCCGCACGTTGTTGGTATCAGGAAAAAGGAAAGGGAGAAGCATAGCATGAAAAATTGTGTTGTAACTGCCAGTTACAGCTACCCGCCTGCTAAGGTGTGGCTGTATCTGACCAATCCGAATCTCAATCACTGGCGCACCGACCTGAGCGAGGCCGAAATTGATGCCGAAGGCCAGCGTATCC
Organism: Oscillospiraceae bacterium; assembly: GCA_019413245.1. Taxonomy (GTDB): domain Bacteria; phylum Bacillota; class Clostridia; order Oscillospirales; family Ruminococcaceae; genus Gemmiger. The sequence continues at coordinate 488 of DXNX01000002.1, read as the reverse complement.
GCGAGAAGAACAAGGATGGCAGCGTGACGGAAGTACAGATTACGGAAGCGGAAAAGCCCCGTCGTCTGCGCTGCAGCTTTACGCACGGCAGGGTCCACGGCACGTTTACAGCCATTCTGCTGGGCGGTGGAGATGCCACCAGCCTTGAATGCACCATGGAAGTGGAAGGCATGGGCCTGTTTGCCAAACCGAAAAAGGGGCTGGAAGAACGGCTGGAAATGCTGCGTAAAGCGCTCGGTGCCTGATTGACCGGTTGATACTATAACAAAAAAGTCCGGTGTGCGGTCGTAAGAGGACCCGCATTCCGGGCTTTTTTCATACATACACCACGGGCAAAACGCATACTTTTTTCATGGGCGGCTATTATTCCCGCCTGAAAAAAGGAGGGGAAGCCATGTGGGAAAATGCATCCCGGGATTTAACGCCTGAAACCGCCGTTCCGCCGCAGCCGTCATCTGCCAAACAGGCGAAACCGCAAGGGGACTATG
>DXNX01000199.1 GCA_019413245.1 Oscillospiraceae bacterium | reverse complement strand
CAGCCGCACCGGGACCCCTTCCCCCTGGCAAAAGGCGGCGGCTGCTTCGCTGCGGGTGACAACCACCCGCCGGTTTGGCCGGAACAGCCGGTTGGTGGCGTCCAGGGCGTGCCCCAGCAGCGGCCGCCCGCGAAAGGGGACCAGCAGCTTGCCCCCCGGCCCGAACCGTACCCCCAGCCCGGAGGCCAGGATCACGCAGCCGGGGTCAAGGGGCCGGTCCAGGTCCAGCACGAACACGTCCGGCCGGGTGAGCAGCTCCTGCAGAAAAGGCAGGTCCGCCTTGCGTACCGCCGCGACCACCCGGCAGCGGGCAAAGGCGGCGCGCAGGGCGTCGCAGTAGGGGGCACAGGCGGTCTCCAGATAGCCGATCTCGTCCACCGATACCCAGCCTCCGTCCCGGGCGGCGGCCAGGGCCGCGGTGCCAAGGGTGCAAAAGCCCTCGGGGATGGGCCGCATGCGGGTGTCCGGGCCAGGCAGGGAGGCATCGAACGCCCCGACGCGTGTGCACTCGCCGGTGGCCGTCCGGCGCAGAAATACCGCCTGCTTCGGCCGGGCAAAGGTGAGGATGTCTGGGGCATTGCCCGCCCCCAGCAGGGGCAGCACGGCGGCCAGCAGGGTGCTTTTGCCCGCGCCCCGGCTGCCGGTGATGAGAAAATGCCGCCTGCCCGATGCCCCAAAGGCCCGCACCGCGGCCCTGGGGATGGGATACAGCAGGGATGACGCCATGGGGCGGACCTCCTTTCGGGATAGTGTCAGACCGGGGTGAACAGTTCTTCCAGCGGTGTCTGCAGTTCCTGCCCCAGGCGGAAGGCCAGGGCCAGGGTGGGGTCATACTTGTTGTTTTCAATGGCGTTGATGGTCTGGCGGGTCACACCGCACCGCTTGGCCAGCTCCTCCTGGGAAAGCCCCAGCTCCTTGCGCCGGATTTTGATGGTGTTTTCCATATCAGTCGCCGTACTTCCGCTTGTAGTACAGCAGCACCACAAAGTAGGTCATGGCGGTGACGCTGAGTTTGATGAAGGGATTGACCTCCATGGCTTCCACCCGGACGATGGAGGCAACGATGTCATACATCAGGGTCAGCACCACCACCAGCAGGGTGAAGGTGCTGGTCTTCCAGACAATCAGTTTTTGCCGTTCATCGTCGGTTTTCAGCAGGGATACCACCATGGAAAGGTCCAGGACGATCAGCCCCAGCAGAAAGAGGCCGAAGGGGATCAGCAGCAGGGGGACGGTACTCATGGGAAACCTCCTTTGCGGTGTAAAATGTAAAACTCTTTTTACATTTTCATTGTACGGGAGAACAGGCGGAATGTCAAGATGTTTTTACATTTTGCAGAAAAAACCAGCCCGGACGGGAAACTGCCGTCCAGGCTGGCTGTATGTGGGCGGCAGGGAAAGCCCTTGCCGTCATTTTCAGGTTTCCGGCTCGCGGTGAGAAAACTCCCGCTGCCAGAGCAGGCGGTTTTCCTCGGCGCAGCGGTCCCGGTAGCGGGCGTATGCGTCCAGAAACGCCTTGCCTTCCGGGGTCAGGTGGCTGCCGCCCCCGGCGTGGCCCCCGGCGGCGCGCTGGGTCAGGGGATAGCCCAGGGCTTCCTCCGCCGTGCGCAGCAGCCGCAGGGCCTTGGTGTAGGCCATGCCCATGGACATGGCGGACGCCCGCAGGGAACCGGTGTCCTCCACCCCCCGCAGCAGGCGGTAGGGGCCTTCCCCGAAGAACTTGTTGCCGTTGTCGTCGTACAGATACACGCGGGTCACGGGCTGCATGGGGCATCCTCCTCCTTCAGCATCACCAGATGGGTCTTGCCGTTATCGTCGGTGCAGCGGCGCAGGCACACCGGGCCGTAGATGCGGGACAGGGCGGCGGTGAGGGTCTCGTCGCTGTCGGTGCCGGGGTAGATCAGTCCGGCGGCCCGGCCGCTTTCCACCGGCAGCAGGGCGTCACAGAAATTCAGGGCCAGGTTGGGGTCGTGCAGGCTCAGCAGCACCGCCCGGTCCCTGCGGGCGGCAAAGTCCCGCAAAAGATGCAGGGTGCGGTGGCGGGCCCGCAGGTCCAGGGCGCTTTCCGGCTCGTCCAGCAGCAGCAGTTCCGCCCCGCCCGCCAGTGCCCGGGCCAGCAGGCACAGCTGCTTCTGCCCTTCGCTTAAGGTGAGGTAGCTGTCCCGGTCCCGGCCGGGCAGACCTACCTGTTCCAGCATGGCGGAAGCCGCCTGCCGCATGGCCGGGGTGGGAGGCTGCAGCAGCCCCAGATGGGGGTTGAAGCCCATGAGCACCACATCCAGTGCACTCAGCTCAATGGAAAGCCCGCTGCGCTGGGGGATGTACCCGCACAGCCGGGCCAGGGCCCTGGGCCGCAGGGTTTCCAGTGCCGTGCCGTCCAGCAGACACTGCCCTTTGTGGGGCAGGATGCCGCAGATGGCCTTGATGAGGGTGGTCTTGCCGCTGCCGTTGGCGCCCAGCACCCCCAGCACGCAGCCCCCGGGCAGGGTAAAGGAAAGGTCATGCACCACGTCCCGGCCGTGATACCCGGCAGTGATATGGTTCACTTGCAGTTGTTTCATACTTTCCGGCCCTCCCGCACCAGCAGAAAGACCAGGAACGGCGCCCCCAGCAAACTGGTGAAGATGCTCACCGGCAGCTCGGTGGCGGCCACGCTGCGGGCCAGAATGTCCGCGGCGCACAGCAGCGCCGCCCCGCACAGCCCGCTCAGGGCCAGGGTGGGGGTGCGGCTGCCCTTGCACACCAGCCGGGCGGCATGGGGGGCCAGCAGGCCCACAAAGCTGACCAGACCGGTCAGGCTGACCACCGCCGCCACCGCCAGGGTGGCCGCCAGCAGCACCAGCAGCCGCAGGGCGGTGACGTTCACCCCCAGCATGCGGGCCTCGCCCTCGTCGGCGCTGAGCAGCAATACCTGCCGGTGCAGCGCAAACAGCGCCGCTACGCAGACCACACAGATGGCCAGGTTCACCGGCAGGGCGTCGGCTTTCACCCCGTTCAGGCTGCCCATGATCCAGTATTCGATGGAGGCAAGCTCCCGTTCCGGGTCGGCGGTGAGCTTCAGGCACATGAGCACCGTCTGGGCCAGGGCGTGGACCGCGATGCCCGCCAGCACGATGGTGCCGCTCTGCCCCCGGCGGTCGAGAGCAGAAAGCCCCAACGCCAGCAGCACCGCGGCCAGGGCGCCCCCGAAGGCGGCCAGGGTCACCTCCGCCGCGCCGGACAGGAACAGAATGCCCGCCGCGGCCCCGGCACTGGCCCCGGAGGACACCCCGATGATGTCCGGGGAGGCCAGGGGATTGCGGAAGACCGTCTGGTACACAAAGCCGCACACCCCCAGGGCAAAGCCGCCGAACACCCCGGTGAGGGCCCGGGGCAGGCGCAGGGTCAGGAACACCTGGCGCTGCATCTCATCCTGAAAAATGCCGGCCACGGTCAGGGGATATTTGCCCACCAGCAGGCTGGTTATGGCGAGCGCCGCCACCAGCAGGGCAGCGGCGCTCAGCAGGACGGCCTCAGGCCGTCGGGTAGGTGAAGTGGTAGAAGGTGTCATAGTAGTTGCCCATCACGGCGTTGGCGTCCTCGGTGCTCATGACTTCGGGATGCAGAATGGAAGCCAGCCACACGGAACCCAGGATGCCGCTGGGAACCGGGCTGTCCCAGGCTTCGGCGTCGCTGGGGATCTGGTACACGTTGCCGTTCTGAACGGCGGTGCAGGAGGCCAGGGCCTCGTCATTGAGAACGTCCTCACAGGTGTAGGAGGCATCGGAGGCCAGGATGATGTATTCGGGGTCCCAGGCCAGGATCTGCTCGTAGCTTACTTCGGCCCAGTAGGTGTCGGTGATCTCGGCCGCCACGTTCTGGCCGCCTGCCAGGCGGATCATGTCGCTCTGGTACATGGCGTCACCGGCGGTGGACAGCAGGTCGGAGTTGCCCGCCAGGTAGACGGTGGGGCGCTCCACATCGGCCATCATGGTTTCCAGCTCGGTGGCTTCGTTGTCGGAGAAGGCCAGCAGCTCATCGGCCAGCTCGGTGCTGCCGGTGGCGGTGCCCACCAGGGAGATGGTTTCTTCCAGCAGGTCCTGATCCTCGGGGTTGATGAGGATGACCGGGATGCCCATGCCGGACAGGGTCTCGGCGGCGTCGGACAGCTTCAGGGGCAGGATGACCAGGTCGGGCTCCAGGGCGGCGCAGCCTTCCAGGTCAAACTCCTTGGCGGAACCCACGTTGGGCAGTTCCAGCAACTGGGGTGCGCTCAGGGAATAGATGGGGCGGGTGTCGGCCTTGGCCTCAATGCCCACCAGCTTGTCGGTCTTGCCCAGGGCGATGAGCAGGCTGGTGGAGATGTAGTAGCCGCTGACGATGCGCTGGGGCTCGGACTCGATG
>DXNX01000198.1 GCA_019413245.1 Oscillospiraceae bacterium | reverse complement strand
CTTTGAGGATCAGCGCAGTGGTGTCCTCGATGGAGCCCTGGTCGGGAATCTCCACCAGTTTGCCGCGTTCGCGGTAGAAGGCCACAAGAGGCTCGGTCTGTTCGTGATACGCTTTCAAACGGTCCAGCACGGTGGCGGGCTCGTCGTCCTTGCGGACGACCAGTTCCCCGCCGCACCGATCGCAAATGCCCGGCTTGGCGCTGGGCTTATTCTTGATGTGGTAGCTGGCGCCGCATTTCGCGCAGACGCGACGGCCGCTCATACGCTCCATGATGGCTTCGTCAGCAACGGTCAGGTTCAGAACCTTGTCGATCTCCACGCCCATAGCTTCCAGAGCTTCGCCCTGCGCAATGGTACGCGGCATACCGTCCAGGATGAAACCGCCGGCACAGTCGGGCTGTGCCAGACGTTCCTTCACGATGCCCACAATGACATCGTCAGGAACCAGCGCGCCCGCGTCCATAAAGCTCTTGGCTTTCAGACCCATCGGGGTGCCGTCCTTGACGGCGGCACGCAGGATGTTGCCGGTGGAAATGGTGGGGATGCCCAGTTTATCACAGAGGATCTCTGCCTGGGTGCCTTTGCCGGCGCCGGGGGCGCCCAAAAGGATCAGTTTCATAAGTGTTTCCCCTTTCCTGTCGGCTGCTTTTGGGGCAGCCATCCGCTGTTATTCCAAAAAGCCTTTGTGATGACGAGCGGTCATATAGCCTTCCAGAGAACGGGCGGTGTCGAGTGCGACGCCGACCACGATCAGCAGGCTAGTACCGCCGAGCTGAATGGAAATGTGGGTAATGTCACCCAGAACAATGGGCAGGCCCGCAACCACAGCCAGGAAGATGCCGCCGATCAGAGTGATCTTCTGCAGGGTCTTGGTGATGAAGTCGCTGGTGGGCTTGCCGGGACGGATGCCCGGAATCGTGCCGTTGTTCTTGCGCAGCTGGTTGCTGATGTCGATGGGGTTGTACTGGATCGCAACATAGAAGTAGTTGAAGCCGATGATCAGCAGCACATACACCACCAGGTACACCGGGCTGGTGTAGTTGAACACCTGGAAGAAGATGTTGTCGGTCCAGCCCAGGAAGCTGCCAACCATGTTGGGCAGGCTGCACAGCGTCATGGCAAAGATGACAGGCATAACGCCGGACATGTTCACCTTGATGGGGATGTAGCTTGCCTGGCCGCCGTACATCTTACGGCCGACCACACGCTTGGCGTACTGTACCGGGATGCGGCGCTCCGCGTTGGTCAGGATGACCACGAAGATGACCGCAACGATGGCCAGCACCAGCAGAACCGGCAGCAGGATGTAATATCCGCTGGAGGTCTGCGCGGCGGTGAGAATGCTCTTGACCATCGTCAGCACACGAGACCAGTTGGCCACGATGCCGGCGAAGATCAGCAGCGAAACACCATTGCCGATGCCCTTGGAGTCAATCTGGTTGCCCATCCAGGTAACCAGCTGGCTGCCGGCGGTGAAGCACAGCACAATGACGATGGCGGTGAACACACCGGCAAAGCCATCGGTGTACTCCAGCGCAGAGCTGCGGCGCAGGATGAAGTAGTAGGCGATGGACAGCATCAGAGCGATGCCGCAGCCCACATAGTTGGTGATTCGGGTCAGCTTGCGGCGACCCTCCTCACCTTCTTTGGAAAGATTTTCCAGGTAAGGAATAGCGACAGTCAGCAGCTGCACGATAATCGAAGCGTTGATATACGGCTGAACGCCCAACGCGAAGATTGCGCACTGGCTCAGAGCATTACCGGACATCATGTCCAGGTAAGTCAGCATGCTGCCGGTGGTGTCGAACATATCCTTCAGGTTGCCAGCGGTGATATAAGGTACCGGAATCGCACAGCCCAAACGGAAGAGGACCAGGATCAGGAGCGTAAACAGAAGCCGCTTACGCAGGTCTTCGATCTTCCAGGCATTGCGGAAGGTTTCGAACACCTTAGATCACCTCAGCTTTCCCGCCTGCCTTCTCGATTTTTTCCTTGGCGGAGGCCGTGTAGGCCGCGACCTGGACATTGAGAGCCTTGGTCAGCTCGCCGTTGCCCAGGACCTTGACACCGTCCAGGGTGCGGGAGATGATGCCCTTTTCCAGCAGGGCGGCGGCATCAACGGTAGCGCCGGCCTCAAACTTCTCAAGGTCGGAAACCTTGATGGTGACATACTTGGTAGCGAAAATGTTGTTGAAGCCGCGCTTCGGCAGACGACGCTGCAGCGGCATCTGGCCGCCTTCGAAACCGGCCTTCTTGACGCCGGAACGGGCTTTCTGGCCCTTGTGGCCGTAGCCGGCAGTCTTACCATTGCCGGAACCCGCGCCGCGGCCCTTGCGGGTAACGGCCTTGCGGGCGCCCTTGGGCGCGTTCAGTTCATGAAGCTTCATGCTTGCACCTCCATTACAGCTTGGTCACAACGACCAGGTGAGAGATCTTAGCGATCTTACCGGCAGTAGCGGCGTTGTCAGGCTGTTCGACAACGTCACCCGGACGATGCAGGCCCAAAGACTTCGCGACGGAAATCTGCTCTTTGCCGCGGCCGATCAGGCTCTTGGCAAGACGAATGCTCAGTTTTTCCATGATTCAGCGCCCTCCTTAGCCCAGGATCTCGGCGACGGTCTTGCCGCGCTTGGCAGCAACAGACTCGGCGTCGGTCAGACCGCACAGGCCGGCGAAGGTCGCAGCGGTAACGTTGATCGGGTTGTTGGAACGCAGGCTCTTGGTACGGATGTCCTTGATGCCGGCGCATTCCAGAACCGCACGAACCGGGCCACCGGCGATAACGCCGGTACCGGGAGCAGCGGGACGCATCAGCACGCGGCCGGCGCCAAATTCGCCGACGATCTCGTGCGGGATGGTGGTGCCCTTCATGGCGATCTTGTGCATGTTCTTCTTGGCAGCACCTTCGCCCTTGCGGATAGCCTCGGGAACTTCGCCGGACTTGCCGACGCCGTAGCCGATGTTGCCCTTGCCGTCGCCAACGACGATCAGAGCGGCGAACTTCATAACGCGGCCGCCCTTGACGGTCTTGGAAACGCGGTTGATGGAGACGACCTTAGTGATCATGCCGTCATCTTGTTCTCTGTTTCTCTGCATGGCCATGTTCGATCCCTCCTTACAGTTTCAGACCGGCTTCGCGGGCGCCCTCAGCGAGAGCCTTCACGCGGCCGTGGTAGACGAAACCGCCGCGGTCATAGACCACTTCGGTAATGCCCTTTTCCAGGCATTTCTTGGCAATGGCGGCGCCGACCTTCTTGGCGGCCTCGACGTTTCCGCCGTAGTCCTCAAAGTCCTTGTCCAGGGTGGAAGCAGCTGCCAGAGTCACGCCGGCAACGTCATCGATGACCTGAACGTAGATGTGCTTGGCAGAGCGGAAAACATCCAGACGAGGACGCTCGGCCGTGCCGCTGATCTTGCCGCGGACGCGGCGGTGACGGCGAAGACGAGCTTCGTTCTTATCAGCCTTGTTGACCATAATGTTTCTCCCCTCCTATTATTTGCCTTTACCGGCTTTGCCTTCCTTGCGGATGACATACTCGCCAACGTAGCGAATGCCCTTGCCCTTGTAGGGTTCCGGCGGACGCTTGCCGCGGACTTCGGCAGCGAACTGACCGACTTCCTGCTTATCGATGCCGACGATGCTGAAGTGCAGAGCGTCCTTGACTTCGATCTGGATGGTGTCGGTCTCTTCGACGTTGACCGGGTGAGAGAAGCCCAGGGTCAGGGTCAGGGTCTTGCCCTGCTTGGCGCAGCGGTAGCCGACGCCCTGGATTTCCATATCCTTGCGGAAGCCTTCGGTCACGCCAACAACCATGTTGTGGATGTTGGTACGGGTCAGGCCGTGCAGGCTGCGGGCCTGTTTTTCGTCATTGGGGCGGGTAACCAAAATTTCATTGCCCTCGACCTTGACGGTCATCATGGGATGATATTTGGAATGCAGGGTACCCTTGGGGCCTTTCACGGTGATGGTGTGTTCGGCCTCGTCGATCTTCACATCAACACCCGCAGGAATGACGATGGGTTTTCTTCCAATTCTCGACATTGTCTTCTAGCCCCTTTCTTACCACACAAAGGCGAGCACTTCACCGCCGACATGGGCAGCGCGGGCAGCCTTGTCGGTCATGACGCCTTTGGAAGTGGAGATGATCGCGGTGCCCAGGCCCTTCATGACCTTGGGCATATCCTCGCAGTTGGTGTAGATACGCAGGCCGGGCTTGGAGACGCGCTTCAGGCCCGCGATGACCGGCATACCATTGTCCTGGTACTTGAGGGTCAGGGTGATAACGCCCTGCTTGCTGTCCTCGGTCACTTTCATACCCTTGATGTAGCCCTCATCAACCAGGATCTGGCAGATTGCCTTCTTCAGGTTGGAAGCAGGAACGTCCACGGAAGGGTGTTTGGCAGTGCTGGCATTGCGGATGCGGGTCAGCAGGTCCGCGATAGGATCGGTGATTTGCATGCCA
>DXNX01000197.1 GCA_019413245.1 Oscillospiraceae bacterium | reverse complement strand
TTTTTCTTCCAGGGTGGTTTAATACAGGCACATTATTAAACACTTTAATAAACATTTGGGAGGCAAAGCACATGGAAGGTATGATGAAAGTGGCCGTCATGACCGACATCGGCAAGATGGCATATGAAGAGCGTCCGATCCCCACTCCGAAGGATGACGAAGTTCTGGTCAAGCTGGAGTATGTGGGCATCTGCGGCAGCGATATGCACTACTACGAGAGCGGCGCTATCGGCGACTTTGTTGTCAAACCGCCTTTTGTGCTGGGCCATGAACCCGGCGGCGTCGTGGTGGAAGTGGGCAAGAATGTCAAGAACCTGGCCGTGGGCGACCGTGTTGCCCTGGAGCCCGGCAAGACCTGCGGCCACTGCGAATTCTGCCGTGAGGGCAAGTACAACCTGTGCCCCGACGTGGTGTTCTTTGCCACTCCGCCGGTGGACGGTGTGTTCCAGGAATACGTTGCCCATGAGGCCGGTCTGTGCTTCAAGCTGCCGGACAACGTCTCCACTCTGGAGGGTGCTCTGATCGAGCCTCTGGCCGTGGGCTTCCACGCTGCCAACCAGGGCGGCGCCCATATCGGCCAGACCGCCGTTGTCATGGGTGCCGGTTGCATCGGCCTGGTCTCCATGATGGCCCTGAAGGCCGAGGGTGTCTCCCGCGTGTATGTGGTGGACATCATGCAGAAGCGTCTGGACAAGGCCATGGAACTGGGCGCTGACGGTGTCATCAACAGCAAGGACGAAGACGCCGTGAAGAAGATCATGGAACTGACCAACGGTATGGGCTGCGACCTGGTCATTGAGACCGCCGGCACCGAGATCACCACCCGTCAGGCCATCGCCGCCACCAAGAAGGGCGCCACCATCGTGCTGGTCGGCTACTCCAAGACCGGTGAACTGACCCTGCCCATCAGCGCTGCGCTGGACAAGGAACTGACCTTCAAGACCGTGTTCCGTTATCGCCACATTTATCCCATGGCCATCGACGCCGTGGCTTCCGGCAAGGTCAACCTGAAGGGTATTGTGACCAACATCTTCCCCTTCGACGACATGCAGACGGCCATGGACCGCAGCATCTCGGACAAGAGCAACATCGTCAAGGCTGTTGTGAAGATCACCAAAGATTGATTTCCTCCTGCCGGCGGGGCCGCACACTGCAAGCCTGTGTGGTCTTTCCGGTCCCCATATCCCACAAAAAAGCCGCTGCGGCCCATGCCGCGGCGGCTTTTTTTGCTATGCATTCCGCCCTCAAGGAGCAGGAATCCTTACCTTATTATAATAAGCCCTGTTTTCAGACGCTTCACAGGCTCTGTTCCACATACCCGGCCACATCGAAATCGTCCAGGGTACAGTCCTTGCGCAAGTACAGCGGGTGGTGGGGATGTCCCTTTTTGGAGCGGGCGCCGGCCGAGTACCAGCGTGCGCCCAGTTCCTCGCCGATGGCGATCATATCCCGCAGACAATCCGCCAGGTAGGGACGCTTTTCGATGATGGTGCCCCAGGCAGCCCACACGGCGGGAGCACCGTCACGGGTCTGCTCCAGCGCCCAACGGAAAGCCGCCATATTCTCCCGGTGGAGAATCGGGTTGCATTCCTTTTCCATATCGTCCGGACGGGTGGCCCGCTGGGCGTAGACGTTGAACATGATGAAACTGTCGTACCCGTTGCCCAGTGCGATGCGCTCCACCGATTTGAGGGTATTGTCCAGGTCGTTGGGGGCAGCGGTGGACGGGTTGATGCCCACGCAGATCAGGGGCTTCTGTCCGGCGGTGCCCAGAATATAACGGTAATCGCAGTACATACTGGGAACGTACAGCCAATGGGAAACATCATACTCCTCATGGGGAAGGCGGGCTTCCGCCAGCGCCTGGGCAAAGGGTTGGATCTGCTGCTGGGTGGTGTCCCGGGTGGGGATGTGCATGGAAAGACCTCCTTGCGGGCGGCTTGCACAGACCGCCGCCCGATGCTATACTCACCCTATCAGGATACAGGCAGGAGAGAAACAATGCAATACCAAACCGTAAAAGAAGGTCGATTTTTGTCCCGGCCCAACCGTTTTGTGGCCCATGTACGGGTGAATGGGGCCGAGGAAGTGGTCCATGTAAAAAACACCGGCCGCTGCCGGGAACTGCTGGTGCCGGACGCCACCGTGTATCTGGCGGATTCCGGCAATCCGAACCGCAAGACCCGGTACGACCTGATTGCGGTGCGCAAAGGCTCCCTGCTGGTGAACATGGACTCCCAGGCCACCAACAAGGTGTTCGGGGAATGGGCCGCGGCCGGGCAGTTCCGCCCCGGGCTGACCCTGCTGCGCCCCGAAACGGTGTGGGGCAATTCCCGCTTTGATTTTTACTGGGAGGCCGGGGACCGCAAGGGGTTTGCGGAGGTCAAGGGCGTCACCCTGGAAGAAAACGGCCACGCCCGCTTTCCCGACGCGCCCACCCTGCGGGGTGTCAAGCATCTGGAAGAACTGGTCCGTTGCCGGGCCGAAGGGTACGAAGCCACCGTCTGCTTTGTGCTGCAGATGAGCGGCATGGTGGATTTTGCTCCCAATGATGTCACCCACCCGGCCTTCGGGGAGGCGCTGCGCCGGGCCGCCGCGGCCGGGGTGGAAGTGCTGGCCATGGAGTGTACCGTCTCCCCGGACAGTTTGGCCATCACAAAACCGGTGCCGGTACGTCTGTGACCGTTTGGCAGGCAGACATAAAAACAGCCGCATCCCTTTCTTTGGGGTGCGGCTGTTCCTTTATGCAGATAAAAGAATTATCAGGCCAGCGCCTTTTCCATGCGGGCGCGGATCTCTTTCAGAAATTCCAGGGAAGTGACCTTGCGGGCCGGGGTCTCCCCTTCCCACATGGCGCACAGGTCGCCGGTCATCACGCCGGATTCGATGGTGTCGATGGTGGATTTTTCCAGCACATCGGCAAACTTGCCCAGGGCGTCGATGCCGTCCAGCTCGCCGCGCTTGCGCAGAGCGCCGGACCAGGCAAACAGGGTGGCCACCGGGTTGGTGGAGGTCTCCTCACCCTTCAGGTACTTGTAGTAATGGCGGGTAACGGTGCCGTGGGCGGCCTCGTACTCATAGTTGCCGTCGGGCGAAACCAGCACAGAAGTCATCATGGCCAGGGAGCCGAAAGCGGTGGAGACCATATCGCTCATCACGTCACCGTCGTAGTTCTTGCAGGCCCAGATAAAGCCGCCCTTGGAGCGGATCACGCGGGCCACGGCGTCATCGATGAGGGTATAGAAGTATTCGATGCCCAGTGCTTCAAACTTTTCCTTGTATTCGGCGTCGTAAATTTCCTGGAAGATGTCCTTGAAGGTGTGGTCGTACTTCTTGGAGATGGTATCCTTGGTGGAGAACCACAGGTCCTGCTTGGTGTCCACTGCGAACTGGAAGCAGGAACGGGCGAAAGAGGTGATGGAGCTGTCCTTGTTGAACTGGCCCTGGATCACACCGGCGCCGTCAAAGTCGTTGATGGTCTCCCGGAAGGTGGTGCCGTCCGCACCGGTAAAGACCAGCTCCGCCTTGCCCGGGCCGGGGACACGGTACTCGGTAGCACGGTACACATCGCCGAACGCATGACGGGCAATGGTGATGGGCTTCTGCCAGGTGCGGACCACCGGAGAGATGCCCTTGACCATGATGGGGGCACGGAAGACGGTGCCGTCCAGAATGGCGCGGATGGTACCATTGGGGCTCTTCCACATCTGGGTCAGGTTGTACTCCTTCACGCGCTGGGCATTGGGGGTGATGGTGGCACACTTGACGGCCACGCCGTACTTCTTGTTGTCGTTGGCGGCATCCACCGTGACCTGGTCCTTGGTTTCCTCGCGGTGGACCAGACCCAGGTCATAGTACTCGGTTTTCAGGTCCACGAAAGGCAGAATGACCTCGTCCTTGATCTGCTTCCACAGAATGCGGGTCATCTCGTCGCCGTCCATCTCCACCAGGGGAGTGGTCATCTTGATCTTTTCCATTGGTACTCTCCTCACTTCTATCGGACCGGCAAAGCCTTGTCCGTTACTGGTTCCGGCCGCGGGGCACGGGATATGGGTTTTGAATTTCCGATATATCCAATTATAATGCGCAAAACGGGATTGCGCAAGCAGGCAGAAGCAGAAGTTGCCCCCGCCTTGTCACTTCTGCCGGCGGTACTGGTACAGAGCCAACGCAGCCAGCAGCAGCGGAAAGACCACCGCGCCGTAGTTGACCCCTGTGATGCCGCGCGCCGCAATGCCTGCCGCCACATCGGGAATGCCGCGCAGTACCAGGGCGAGGACGGCAAACACCAGCACCCCCAGATACACTTTCTTTCTCATACGTCGGGCACCTCATTTCCGCCGGAAAACGGCGTTTTCTTGTTGTCAATCTTACCATAAAGCGGAGGCAGTGTCACCTTCTTCGGCAAAAATTTCCGCACAACGGCCAAAAATGTACCGCTTTCTGCATCCATATGTTAAAATGAAACAAACAGCCCTGCGG
>DXNX01000196.1 GCA_019413245.1 Oscillospiraceae bacterium | reverse complement strand
CAGTGGCCCAGGCCCAGCTGGTGGAGGACAAGGCCACGGCCGCAATACAGGCGGACCAGCTGGCCCAGGCAGTGGCCCGGGCGGTCCAGGATGCCAGGGCGGCCAATTCCGCTCCCGTGGTCAAGGTAGAGCTGGCCGCGGCGGAGAACGCCCGGGCGGTGGAGGTGGCCCTGCCCACCCAGGCCCTGCAGGCCCTGGCTGCCGAACAGGACGCCCGTTTTACGGTGAGCAGCCCTGTTGCGGAAGTGACCTTTGACAAGGAAGCCCTGGCCGCCATCACCGACCAGGCTGACGCTGAAGTGGTGTTGACCGTGACCCCTGTGGCCCAGGAAGAAATGACCCCGGCCCAGGCCCAGACCGCCCTGGGCAATCCCACCTTTGAACTGACCCTGCGCAGCGGAGATGTGATCATTTCCAGCTTCCGTCAGGGCATGGCCCAGGTCACCCTGCCTTACACCCTGGAGGACGACCGGCAGCCGGAAGGCGTTGTGGTGTGGTATCTGGCCGAAGACGGCAGCACCACCGCCTGTGAAACGACCTGCGACGCGCAGGCACAGACGGTGACCTTCGTCACTCCCCATTTTTCCCGCTATACCATCGCTTACGACGAAAGCCTGCTGCCGGTCAGTGAACAGCCGCAGACCACCGCCACCCCGGAGTCCGCCGGAGCGGCGGAGAACAGCGGAACAACGGCGGGCTTCCCCTGGCTGCCGGCTCTGCTGCTGGTCGCCGTGGTAGCGGTCATCGCGGTTCTGGCCGTGCGCAGATACCGAAAGACCCGCTGACGGCAGATTCCCCTGCGGCACAGAAAAGGAACCAATCAAACAGAGAAAAAAGAGGCAGGACACCCTTGAAAAGGGCTGTCCTGCCTCTCTTTTTTGTCTCTGCCCGCGGGGGTGCAGACTGAATGTCACCCCCCGGAAACGGGATATATGTCCGGTTTCACATCCCTGCCGGGCTGCGGCCGATGGTCTTTTTCAGCACCAGCAAGCCCAGCACCAGCACCACAGGGAACACGGTGGCCGCCAGCAGACCCGCTTTCAGGTCACCGCCCGCCAGTTCCGCAAAGCTGCCTGTCAGGGTGGGGCTGACCGTGGCGCCCAGGTCCCCGGCCAGAGCCAGGAAGGCAAACATGGCCGTCCCCCCTCTCGGGCATTTTTGGGCGGAGATACTGATGGACCCCGGCCACATGATGCTCACCGCCAGGCCGCACAGGGCACACCCCGCCAGCCCCAGCACCGGAAGGGCGGACAGGGCCGCCAGCAGGTAGCACCCGGCACACAGCACACCACAGAACAGCATGACCCGGGTCAGGTCCAGTTTTTCGCTGAATTTGCCGTACAGCATGCGGGAAATCCCCATAAACACAGCAAACAGACCCGGTCCCGCCAGGTCGCCCACCGTTTTGGAAACGCCCAGGGCGGACTCAGTAAAAGCCGATGCCCACTGGGCCATGGCCGCCTCCGAGGCACCGGAACACACCATAAGCAGAATGATGAGCCAGAACAAAGGCAGCCGGAGCAGCTGTCCTGTCTTCATGCTGTGACCATCCTCCACCAGCCGCTCGATGGGACAGCTGATAAAATTGACCGTGTTGCACAGAGGCACCAACGCCCACAGGAGGGTGAGGATGCGCCAGTGCTCCACGCCGAACACCGCAAAAAAGAGGGTGGAACCCAGGATCACCCCCACAGCCCCCCAGCAGTAGAAGGAATGCAGCAGGCTCATCATGCCCTCTTTGTTGTCAAAGGGGCAGGCTTCCACAATGGGGCTGACCAGAACTTCAATCAGGCCGCTGCCCACCGCATACAGCACCACCGCCAGCAGGATGCCCGCAAAGGGAACGGGCAGCAGGTCCGGCAGGATCGCCAGAAGGGCCAGCCCCGCCGCCGACAGCACCTGGGACGCCACCACGCAGGCACGGTAGCCGATTTTATCGGCAAATTTGGTGGCCGCCAGGTCAACGAGCAGCTGGGCCAGATAAAACACCATGGGGATCATGGCAATCTTATCCAGGGTGATGCCGTAGGTGCTCCTGAAGGTGAGAAACAGAAGTGGGGTAAAGTTGGCGGAGATGGCTTGGGTCACAAATCCCAGATAACAGGCCGCCAGGGTCTTTTTGTACTTGTTCCGGTTTGGCATACTGTGCTCCTTTCCGGTGGTTTCATCGATTCAGGCGGTATTATATCATCATTACACGCCAAATCAAAGGCACAAAGCCCCCGAAAGCAAGCACTATTTACCCAAACCGGCATACTGGGCCGGGGCGCAGCCGCTTCCTTCCTGCAAGCCTCCCCTGTGTAAGGGGAGGTGGGGCGCAGCCCCGGAGGGGTTGTGGAGTTCACCTTATTTCCCGTTCACGTGCAACAACAGTAAGTTTACAGCCCCTCAGTCAGCTTCGCTGACAGCTCCCCTTACACAGGGGAGCCAATCTCTACCCCCGGAGCCTTTCCGCATAGCAAAAGCCCCATCCCGGGGGAAGTTTCCCGGGACAGGGCAATCTTATATTATGAAATCACTTGAATACCCGGCGCAAAGCCACGGTGACGGCGGTGGAGACCACGCCGCTGACCACCGCTTCGATCAGGCCCTGCACACCCACCATAGCCACAGCCACGGCCAGCGGAGCAGGAATCCCGGAAGAAGCCAGCATCTGCTGGACCTGCTCGTTGTTCAGCATGTTCTGGATCTGGTCCAGCTGGAAGAAGAAGCCCAGCAGGCAGCTCATGAAGAACAGGGTATTGAGCAGGGGCGCGCTCAGGGCGCCCACCACGCAGGCGCCTTTGGTGTGACCCTTGAACAGCTTCACCGCGCCCAGGTACAGCAGACCGCAGCACAGGCCGCAGGCCACGCGGGCACCCACACAGGTGATGAAGCAGAGCACCGGGTTATACTGGAAGGCAAAAGCCGTCAGGCCGCCGGTACCGTTCACCGCGTTCATGAAGCTGGTCAGACCGAAGACCAGACCCAGCCAGGCACCGCCCGCCGGGCCCACCAGCATGGCGCCGATGGCCACCGGCACCGTGAGCAGGCTCATGGTCAGGGGGCCCACCCGCAGGTATCCCAGCGGGGTGTACGCCATGACCAGCACCACCGCTGTGAGCAGCGCCAGCTGTGTCAGGGTCCGAGTGGTCGAACTCATACGATTCATCGGATTGTTCATATTCAATTTTCCTCCTGCTGCCGTCCTTTCTGCAAGGTACAGCGCATATTTACGGCATTTGCCGCACACACAGTATACGCGCTCCGGCCTTCGATTGCAAGGCCCCCGCTGCCGTGTTATACTGAAAAAAACGCAAAAAGGGGGCCGCAGAATGGAAAAAACCTGGTTTCATGTGGATGTGAACTCGGCCTTTTTGTCCTGGTCGGCCCTGAAGGCCCTGCGCCAGGGGTCCGCCCTGGACCTGCGCACCGTGCCCTCCGCCGTGGGCGGGGACGAGGAAAAGCGCCACGGGGTGGTTCTGGCCAAAAGCGGCCCGGCCAAAAAATATGGCATCCACACCGGGGAATCCCTGTTTTCGGCCCGGCGCAAATGCCCGGAACTCATCGTTGTGCCGCCGGATTTTGACTTCTATGTGCAGAACTCCAAGGCGCTCATCGCCATTCTGAACCAGTATTCCCCGGTGGTGGAACAGTACAGCATCGACGAGGCCTTTGTGGAGATGACCGGCACCGAGCGGCTGTTCGGCCTGCCCATCGAGACCGCCCACCAGCTGCGGCGGCGCATCAAACAGGAGCTGGGGTTCACGGTGAACATCGGGGTGGCGCCCAACCGGCTGCTGGCCAAGATGGCCTCCGACTTTGAGAAGCCGGACAAGGTCCACCGCCTGGAACCGGAGGACGTGCCCCGCAAGCTGTGGCCCCTGCCGGTGGGGGCGCTGTTCGGGGTGGGGCCCAGTGCCGCCCGGCGCATGGGCGAGCTGGGCATTACCACCATCGGGCAGCTGGCCAACACCGACCGGGAGATCCTGGTGGGGGTGTTCGGCGCCCGGGGGGATACATTCTGGAACTATGCCAACGGGCGGGAGAGCGACCCGGTGACCAAACAGCACAGCAAGGACAACTCCTACGGCAACAGCGTCACCCTGCCCGCCGACCTGAACACCCCCGCCGAGGCGGACACCACCCTGCTGGCACTGTGCGAATCGGTGGGCCAGCGGCTGCGGCTGGACGGGCGGTGCGCCCGGGTGGTGACGGTGCAGGTGGTGGACAACGCCTTCCGCCGCAAGAGCCACCAGGTCACGCTGGACGGGCCTACCGACTCCACCGATGTGCTCTATCGCACCGCCAAGGAGCTGCTGCGCCAGATGTGGCCCGCCCGCCCCGTGCGGCTGGTGGGGGTGACGGCGGAGCGCACCGGCACCCAGGGGTACGAGCAGCTGGACATGTTCAGCGACCCCGCCAGGAGCGAAAAGCAGGAGAAGCTGGACCGCACCGCCGACGCCCTGCGGGCGCGGTTCGGGGACGGTGCGGTGATGCGGGCCAAGCTGCTC
>DXNX01000195.1:2757-4506 GCA_019413245.1 Oscillospiraceae bacterium | reverse complement strand
ACCCGGGTCCGCAAGAGCGGCCTGACCTTTGCGGCCGAAGCCGGCACACAGCGTCTGCGGGATGTCATCAACAAAAACGTGACCGGGGAACAGATCGAGCGTGGCTGCCGCATCGCTTTCAGTGAAGGGTATACTTCGGTCAAACTGTATTTCATGATGGGTCTGCCCACCGAAACGATGGAGGACATCAAGGGCATTGCCGATACCGCCCAGCAGGTGGTGGACCTGTTCTACAAGATTCCCGACCGCCCGAAAGGCAAGGGTGTGCAGGTGACCATCAGCGTGGCCTGCTTTGTGCCCAAACCGGACACGCCGTTCCAGTTCTGTGCCCAGGATACCCGGGAACAGCTGCGGGAAAAGCAGAAGTATCTGCTCAGCTGCGTGCACTCCCGCAAGATCAAGGTCAACTACCACGACAGTGCCACCAGTGTGCTGGAAGGCATCTTCGCCAAGGGTGACCGCCGCCTGGGCAAAGTCATTGAAACGGCCTTCAACCATGGCGCGTTCTTTGACACCTGGGAAGAGTATTTTGATTACGACCGCTGGCTGCAGGCCTTTGCCGAATGTGGTATTGACCCCAACTTCTACAACTACCGCACTCTGGCGCTGGACGAAGTGACGCCCTGGTCCCATCTGGATGTGGGGGTCAGCCAGGCGTTCCTGGCGCGGGAATACCAGAAAGCCCTGCGCGCCGAAACCACTCAACCCTGCAACCGTCAGTGCAATGGCTGCGGGGCCAACAAACTGCTGGGAGGGCCTTGCTTTGCTTACGATCAGAATCAGCTTTGAAAAACGTGCCGAGGCCGCCTATATCTCTTTGCTGGATTTGCAGCGTGTGTTCCAGCGCATCCTGAAACGCAGCGGCCTGCCGGTCTATTACACCCAGGGGTTCAATCCGCATATCTATCTTTCCTTTGCCAGCCCTCTGTCCCTGGGACAGGAGAGCCTGTGCGAAAGCTGCGAGGTCAAAACGGCCGAGGAAAACCCGGACCTGAGTGCCTGGAAAGAAACCCTGCAGCCGTTCATGCCCCGGGGCATTGTCATCCGTTCGGTGGCGCCAGCGCAGGAAAAGAGCAGCGAGATCGGGTTTGCCGATTACACCATCACCCTGCCGCTTTCGGCGGAAGACGCTCTGATTGCGTATAATGAAGGCGAAACGGCCATCGTCAGCAAAAAGACCAAGCGGGGCAGCCATGAGGTGGACTTGAAAACCTATATTCCGCACCTGGACTACGAGAAAACAGGGGACAGCCTTTCCTTTTCGGTGCGCATGCCCTGCGCTTCCGGCGAGGGCGTCAACCTGAACCCTTCGCTGCTGCTGGCCCACCTGCAGCAGACCCATGCCATTCCGCCATGGCAGTGTGAAGTCCTGCGCACACAGCTTTATACAAAAAATGGCGCAATTTTCTGTTAATTTGCCAAAATAAGGCTTGCAAAAACAGCGTTGGTATGGTATGATATTCGAGCGTTAGTACGCCGGGCCACCGGCGGGGTAATGACAAATCATTATACAGGCGGTCCTCTGCCCGGTTTTTTGAGGCATGAACGTCGGAAAACATGGAGGAATTGATCAATGGACGCAATGAAGAAACTGACCGAGGGCATGATCAAAGAGAACCGCCCGCAGTTCGAAGTCGGCGACACCGTTCGTGTGTCTGTCCGTATCAAGGAAGGCGACAAGGAGCGTATCCAGGCCTTTGAAGGCACTGTCATCGCGAAGAAGCACGGCGGCATCGCCGAGACCTTCAC
>DXNX01000195.1:0-2747 GCA_019413245.1 Oscillospiraceae bacterium | reverse complement strand
GCCGCTCTTCTTACGGCGTCGGCGTGGAGCGCGTGTTCCCGATGAACAGCCCCTTTGTTGAAAAGGTGGAAGTTGTCCGCCGCGGCAAGGTCCGTCGTGCCAAGCTGTTCTATCTGCGCAGCCGCACCGGCAAGGCCGCCAAGGTCAAGGCGCGTATCTGAGAAATTCAAAATCCGGCCGTGTAACCATGGCCGCGAAGGGGGAGGACGGTTGGCGTTCTCCCTTTTTGCGTTTCCTGTACATTTTTTCTGTAAAACCGAAAGTGGAGGTGAGGATATGGAACAGGAACTGTCCGTGCGCGATCGTTTCAATCGACAGTTCAAGCGCAACCGGGATCTTCTGGAATGGTTCGAGGCTGTTGTTCTGGCCGTTGTGGCGGTGGCGCTGGTCTTTACCTTCGGCGTGCGGATGATTCGCGTGGACGGTCGTTCCATGCAGCCGACCCTGCAGGACGGAGAACGGCTTCTGATCTCCAGCCTGCCCTATACACCGCAGTACGGGGACATCGTCATCATCGACCAGTATACTTCCTACGGTCAGCCGCTGGTCAAGCGGGTCATCGGTATGGAAGGAGATACCATCGACATTGACTTCGAACAGGGCGTTGTTTACCGTAATGGGAACGCGCTGGACGAACCGTACACCGCAGAGCCCACCTATCTGGAGGAAACCGTGACCTTTCCAGTCACGGTGCCGGAAGGCTGCATTTTTGTGATGGGCGATAACCGAAACAATTCCACCGACAGCCGCTCCGCCAATGTGGGTTTCATTGATACCCGCGATGTGCTGGGCCGTGTCCTGATGCAGGTGCCGCTATGAGTGAAGATATCATCAACCGCCGTCAGATCCACTGGTTCCCGGGCCATATGGCCAAGACCCTGCGCCTGATGGAAACCGAGATCCGCAACGTGGATTGTGTTCTGCAGGTGCTGGACGCCCGCATCCCGCTTTCCAGCCTGAACCCGGAAATTGAGCGCATCACCCGGGACAAGCCGCATCTGTATGTGCTGAATAAATCCGACCTGGCCGACCCGGAAATCACCAAACAGTGGCTGACCTATTTCCGGGAAGCCGGGGCCGGCTGTCTGCCTATGGATTCCAAACAGAAGGGCAAGGCCGGCGCCGCCAAGGATCTGATCGAAAAGGAGCTGGCCGCTCTGATGGAGCGCCGCAAAGCCCGCGGCATGGTGGGGGCCCGCATCCGTGTGATGATCGTGGGCATTCCCAACGTGGGCAAGTCCACCTTCATCAACTCCTTTGCCGGGACCACCCGGGCCAAGGCGGCCAACAAACCGGGCGTGACCCGCGGCAAGCAGTGGATCACCGTAGGAAACTACGACCTGATGGACATGCCTGGTGTGCTGTGGAAGAAATTTGATTCTCTGCAGACTGCCGCCAATCTGGCCTTCATCGGTTCCATCCGGGATGACATCCTGGACATTGAGGAACTGGCCTGCGGTTTGCTGGAAAGCGTGCGCCAGATCTATCCCCAGCGTCTGCTGGAACGCTACAAACTGGACGAAAGCGTGCTGGACCTGCCGCCTTATGATCTGCTGCAGGCCATCGGCGCCAAGCGCGGGATGCTCGTTTCCGGCGGGGAGGTGGATACCGAACGCGCCGCCCGTATGCTGGTAGGGGAGTTCCGTGCCAGCAAATGGGGCCGCATCTCGCTGGAGCGTCCGCCCCAGCGACAGGAAATTGAATGGGAGGATGACGATGCCCCGGAAGACGATTGATTCCACCCTTCTGTATGAATATGACGAGGCCTTGCGCACCGAATGCGGCGTGCTGTGTGGTGTGGATGAAGCCGGACGCGGCCCTTTGTGCGGGCCGGTGTGCTGTGCGGCCGTTATCCTGAATCCGGAGGACCCCATCCAGGGCGTGACCGACTCCAAAAAGCTCAGCGAAAAACGCCGGGAAGAGCTGTATACCCAGATCACCGAGCGGGCGCTGGCCTGGCATGTGGAGTTTGTTTCACCCCAGGAAATCGACGAAAAGAATATCCTGTGGGCGACCATGGCCGGCATGGCCCGCGCCGTGAATGCCCTGGAATGCAAACCCAGTCTTGTCCTCATCGACGGCAACCGCTGTCCGCCCGGCCTGGAAGTTCCGTCCCGGGCGGTGGTCAAGGGGGATGCCACCAGCGCGTCCATCGCGGCGGCTTCCATTCTGGCCAAGGTCAGCCGTGACCGGTACATGTGTGAGCTGGACGCGCAGTATCCCCAGTATCAGCTGGCCAAACACAAGGGGTATCCCACCGCCTTGCATTACCAGCTGATTCAGCAGTATGGCATCCAGCCGTTCTATCGTCGCAGCTTTCTCAAAAAGTTGGGATATTGAAAATGGCTGCCGATAAAGAACTGGGGGCAAAAGGGGAAGCCATTGCCGCCAAATACTATCAGAAGAACGGGTATCTGCTCCTCAACCACAACTACCGCACCCGGATGGGGGAGCTGGACCTGGTTCTGTATAAGGACGGCGGCATTGTGTTTGCCGAAGTCAAAACGCGGACCGATACCCGCAAAGCCGCTCCGGCCGAAGCGGTGGGCACGCACAAACAGCGCTGCCTGATTGCGGCCGCACAGTTGTATCTCCAGCGCAGCCCCTATGCAGAGGCGCCTGTCCGGTTCGATGTGGTCGAAGTGACCCCGTCGGAACACGGCTGGCAGGTGCACTGCATCCGGGATGCATTTCAAATATCATAGAGAAAAGGGGAAAGAACCATGCAGTATCAAAGCACACGAAAC
>DXNX01000194.1:1367-4542 GCA_019413245.1 Oscillospiraceae bacterium | reverse complement strand
CCACCCGGCCCAGAGAGGTGGAAGGCTCCTACATGCCCTGCTTTCTGGTGGGGGTCAATGCTGCCACGGCCTTTTCTTTGGCACGGGGAATCCCCATGATTCAGACGACCAACCAGCAGGGACACGCAGCGGCAGCTATGTTTGCGGCGGCAGGCCCGGAGCTTTTTGGCAAAGAACTTTTGATTTTCCATGTATCTGGCGGTACTACCGACCTTCTGCATTGTGATGAACAGGGACACCTGGAATGCCTCGGCACCTCCGGCGACCTGTACGCGGGACAGGCTGTGGACCGTCTGGGAGTGCGGCTTGGATATGGTTTCCCGGCGGGGGCACAGGTAAGCGAGCTGGCCGCCCGGTGCGCAGAATCCATCCGCCCCAAGGCCAGCGTACAGGGGATGAACTGCAGTCTTTCCGGATTGCAGAACCAATGTGAAAAGCTGCTGCAGGAGGGCCGTTCTCCTGAGTATGTCTGCAAATACTGCCTGTTGTGTGTGGCAGAGACACTGCGCCGTATGTGCACAGCCGCCCAGGCGCAGTATTCCGGATTGCCGGTGGTCTTTGCAGGCGGCGTGATGAGCAGCGACCTGGTACGACAGTATATTACCCACCGGATTCCGCAGGCTCATTTTGTGCCTGGCAAGTTTGCGTCCGACAATGCAATCGGTGTTTCCATTCTGGCAGCCAGGGAGGTGGGCGAATGGCCGAGTATATCCAGGTAAGCGCCCTGAACGCTCTGGCCCGCCGGGTACTGGAAACATGCGAGCCGCTGAACAATCTGATCGTCTGCGGTGAGATCTCCAATTTCACGCGGCACAGCAAGAGCGGACACCTGTATTTCACGCTGAAGGATGAACAGGCCAGCGTAAAAACGGTGATGTTTCGCGATAAGGCGCGGCTGCTCGGCTTCGCACCCCAGAACGGCATGCTGGTTTTAGTCTACGGACGCGCTACGCTGTATGAACGGGACGGCGCTTTTCAGGTCTATGCCGAATATATGCGTCCGTTTGGCGCCGGTGCGGCACAGATGGCTTTCGATGCACTGCGCAAGAAGCTGGAAGCGGAAGGCCTTTTTAACCCGGCCCGCAAGCGGCCGCTGCCGGCGATGCCTGCCTGTATCGGAATCGTGACCTCCAAAACAGGGGCTGCACTGCAGGACGTGTGCAATGTCATCTCCCGACGCTGGCCCATGACCAGATTGCTGCTGGCGCCCGTCAACGTGCAGGGGCTGGAAGCGGAGCAGAGCATTCTTGACGGGATCTATGCGCTGGATGCGGACCCGCGCCCGGAGCTGATTCTGGTTACCCGGGGCGGTGGCAGCAAGGAGGACCTGTGGGTCTTTAATAGTGAGCGTATTGCCCGTGCCGTCAGCCGGTGCCGTAAACCGGTGGTGTCCGCTGTGGGACACGAAATCGATTATACGATCCTGGACTATGTGGCGGACCTGCGTGCTCCTACGCCATCGGCGGCAGCAGAGCTATGTGTGCCGGACATCCGCCAGGTTCGACAGAATTTATTCATTCTGGGACAAAATATTCAAAAAAATATACAGTCCCGGATTCAAATGTGTTATAATAAACTTGATGCTTTGACACCAGGGCGCGCACTGGACGCACAGAAAGCGGCTCTGGATGGCCGCAGCCAGAAGCTGCAGGAGCTGAAAGCTGGCATTGATGCTGCAAAAGCGGCGAATTTGCGACAAAAACAACTTGCACTGCAAAATGCGGCAGCTATGGCGGAAACGCTGAATCCGTACGGTGTGCTTGCCCGAGGATACTCTATTATCCGGGACGAGAAGGGAAGCTGCCATACGGTTTCGCAGCTGAGAGCGGGACAGACTGTTATTTTGCAAGGAACGAATGCTTCCGCAAACTGTACCGTCAATCGTGTTGACCATTTTTCCTTGGAGGAACGCCATGAAAGCACCAAAAAACTTTGAAGATGGTCTGGCTCGTCTGCAGGAAATTCTCCGTCAGATGCAGGACGAAACGACCACACTGGATAAATCCGTCAAGTTGTATGCAGAGGCTGCTCAGCTGATCGCGTACTGCAACACAACGCTGGAACAGGCAAAACTGCAGATTGAAGAAATTGATGCAGCGGCCGCAAAAGAAACGGCAGGAGAGTGACCGAAATGCAGAACACGGAGTATCAGGCCCGGTATCAGGCGTATGTTTCGACTGTGGAACAGCGGCTGAAGGAACTGTGCGACAAATATCTGCCGGAGCAGGCTCGTATCGGGCAGGCGGCCCGGTACAGTCTGCTGGGGGGTGGCAAGCGCGTGCGTGCTGTCCTGACACTGGCATCCTGTGAGGTGAGCGGCAAAGACCCTGCTTTGGCGGTGGACTATGCCTGCGCCCTGGAAATGCTGCACTGCTACTCTTTGATTCATGATGATCTGCCCTGTATGGATAATGATGATACCCGCCGGGGTCGCCCGAGCTGCCACTGCCAATATGACGAAGCAACGGCCCTTTTGGCTGCGGATGCACTGGTGACGGCAGCATTTGAAGTAGTTGCCAATGCACCTTTGTCCGCGGAGAGTCGTGTACAGGCGGCAGCTTGTCTGGCGGCCGGCGGCGGAGCCCGCGGGATGCTGTACGGGCAGGAACTGGATAAAAAGTATGAGACAGAACGCGCAGGGGAAGAAGAACTGCTGAACCTGCACCGCCATAAGACCGGTGCATTGATTGTGGCAGCGGCCGAACTGGGATGCATTGCAGCGGATGCTGCGCCCGAGGTCCGGCGGGCCCTGACCCGGTATGCCGCCGGTGTGGGATTGGTGTTCCAGATCGTGGATGACATTCTAGATGTGACTGCTACGACCGAGGAGCTGGGCAAACCGGTGGGCAGCGATGAGGCCAACGACAAGACGACCTTCGTTACGTTGTACGGGCTGGGCGGCGCACAGGAACTGGCAAAACAGAACAATCAGGATTCGCTGCTGGCACTGGACCCCCTGGGCCAGGATGCCTGGTTCCTGCGCGAACTGGCGCAGCAGCTGGTGCAGCGCAGAAAATAACAAGGCGGTATGCCCAAAAAGTGCCGCTAAGGAGTTGGAACCGTATGACTTTATTGAAAGAGGCTCTGAGCTGGAATTATGTGCTGGTGACAGCACTGCTCAGTTCCTTTTCCGCCCAGCTGATCAAGGTCATTCTCAATCTGATCATTGCTGTCT
>DXNX01000194.1:0-1357 GCA_019413245.1 Oscillospiraceae bacterium | reverse complement strand
GTGGGCAAGTTTATACCGGAACGTATGTGGGGTGCAGGTGGTATGCCCAGCGCCCATTCAGCAACGGTCTGCGCCATGGTCGTGGCTACCGGACGCTACTGCGGCGTTCATTCCACCATGTTTGCCATTGCGCTGATCGTATCCATCATTGTGATGTACGACGCCATGGGCGTGCGCAGGGAAACAGGGGAACAGGCCAAAGTGCTGAACCACCTTCTCAGCGAATGGATGGATCAGGAATCCGAAATCTGGCCGATTCTGGGCCATAAAAAGCTCAAGGAAATGGTGGGCCACACCCCCATCCAGGTCCTGACGGGCGCCGTGTTCGGCTGCCTGATCGGATTTATCATGCCGATGGTATAACGAGGTGTACGATGATGAAATATCCTTTGCTGGATCAGATCAAGCAAACGGGGGATGTCAAAAAGCTGGCGGCGCAGGATCTGCCCGCTTTGTGCACCGATATCCGCAATTTTTTGATTGAAAGTGTGTCCGCTACCGGCGGCCATCTTTCCTCCAACCTGGGCGTGGTGGAACTTACGGTGGCATTGCATCGTGTTCTCACATTGCCGCGGGATAAAATTCTGTTTGATGTGGGCCATCAATGCTATACCCATAAACTGCTGACCGGCCGCCGTGCGGGGTTTGCGGAACTGCGTCAGAAGGACGGATTATCCGGCTTCCCAAGCCCCAAGGAGAGCATCTGTGATACATTTGTGGCGGGGCATGGCAGTACAGCCCTTTCCACTGCGATCGGTGTAGCCCGGGCAAAAAAGCTCAAGGGAGAGCCCGGCAAGGTGGTTGCGATTATCGGAGATGGCGCTTTTACCGGCGGCATGGTGTATGAAGGCATGAACAATGTGAGCATGCTCAACAACTTGATCGTGGTGCTCAACGACAACAAAATGTCCATTTCCAAAAATGTGGGGCAGATGGCCAATTACCTGACCAAGCTGCGCACCGACCCGAAGTATTTCCACGCAAAGGCACAGATGGAAAATATGCTGGAAGGAATTCCTGTTGTGGGAAACGGCGTGGTCAAGGTACTGCAGGGTGGCAAACAGTTGATTCGCCGTGGTATCTACCATTCTACTATGTTTGAAGAAATGGGATTTCAGTATGTTGGCCCGGTCGATGGACATGACGTGCTGCAGCTGACCCACCTTTTCGGTAATCTGCAGGAGCAGTATGCTCCGATTTTCCTTCATATTGTGACTCAGAAAGGCAAAGGCCTGAAACCTGCTGAGGAGAACCCCGGCGAATTTCATAGTGTGTCGGCCTTTGATCTGAACCACCTTACCAACCCGGAAGTTTCTCCCAGTGACTCCTTTTCTACCTGTTTCGGCAATGAGTTGAG
>DXNX01000193.1:1200-4548 GCA_019413245.1 Oscillospiraceae bacterium | reverse complement strand
TCCGTAATTCTTTCGCCCGGTTCTAAGATCGGACATACTCCGCGGAAAAACCCGCATCTTTCTGTTGGGCACAGAAAGGGCGGCAACCTCCCGCATCAACGCATATCGCCGGCTATGATGAACGGATGTTCATCACACACCGTTCGCAGCCATGGAGTAGTATATCACACGTTCCCGTGTGTTGCAAGTGTTTTTTCGGCCAATTTACAAATTTTTTTGAAAAAAATCTGCGTTTTGCCGAAAGAAGAGGTCCATCCGGTCAGAACGGCGCCTCCGCCTGCGCCACACGCCAGCCATCGGCGGTAGGAACAAGATGTACAGGAGCATAATACATCCTTCCCTGACCTTCGTCAAGGGGGTTCCCCATATCATCGGTGACACACAGACAGATTCCGGCAAACCGCAGGCTGCCGTCCGGCTGCTCCTGGGGTTCGGTACAAGTCAGGCCGGACTGAGGAATGATGTGATCGAAGGCATAGCCCTGTATCCACAGTTCATCCTCCGGGCCTTCCTTATAACAGGGATCCGTTCCCTGCCCCTCCAGCATGGCGGACACCACTTCGGGGGTATAGACGCTTTCCAGCCAGGATTTTAACCCGGAGTAGGTATCAAAGCGCACACCGGAGGTCACCTTGACATAGTCGGTATTGTCCGGCATCACTTCGGTGGTAAAGCCCTGGCCGCTGGATTCCATCTCATAATAGCACAGCGCCAGCGCCTGGGCGGCGTCATCCGCCAGGGCATCGGGAAGCTGGTAGGTCCGGCTGTCATACGGTTCAGGCATGCCAGGCATGGTCACTGTGACCCGGCAGACTTCCGTCTGCGGGACGGGCCAGGCTTCGGACAGGAGCAGTTCCATACCGCTGCTCTGCAATTTTCCCTGGTCATCCTCGGACACATCCGGATTCAGTATGCGCAGTTTCTCGGCAGAAAATCCGGTTTGCTCCGCCACTTCCTCCCAGGTCATCCCCTGCCAGTTTCCTATATAATAGAGAGGCTGGCTCTGTTGCGGCAGCGGGCTGCCGTCATAGAGGGTGGCAGACTGGTTCCGCTCTATGGTCACCTGCTCCCGCCGCACCGCAGGGGCGGCCAGCTCCGGTGTGGTGGCCGGTTGGGCCGTTTCCGCCGTAATCACCGTAGCCAGTCCGTCAGCGGGTTCCGACGAAGAGGCGCCGGTACAAGCTGTCAGCAGCAGCGCAGCCAGAGTAACGGCCGCCGGGTATAGCCACAAACTTCTTTTCATGGTGTTCTCCTTGTTTCTTTCCGACATTTCCGGTGTCGGGTCACACTCCGGGCAGTTCCGCCTGATGCCAACCGTCATCGGCTTTCACCCACAGAACCGTACCATCCCAAGCCGTACCGGCGTACTCGCACGGTATAACTTCGGTGCCAGTGGCATCCAGCAGTCCCCACTTTCCGTCCCGGCAGACGGCGGCATAGCCGTTTTGCAGGCAGGCGGCGTATTTGGGTGCAGCGGGGTCCTCCGGGTTGGCGTACTCTCCCTGGGCGCCCCAGGTAGCGGAATAGACCGCTTCGGTTTTCAGGTTGCCGCTGCGGTCCACATAGGCCCAGCCGTCCCCGATCTGTACCGGAGCCAGATTCTCCCGGAAGAACCAGCCGGCCTGGACAGCGCCGGGAACATAGAAAGCGGACCCATCCTCGCAGATATACCAGTACAAAGCCCCTGTATCATCCGGGACAGGATCGCCGGGGAACTTGGGGTCACCTTCCTCGTGAGCAGAGTACACCGGCAGAATGCCGCCGTAGGCCGCCCACAGAGTGTCATTCATCTCAGACACATCTCCAGGGGTTCCCATACGGTACCAGCGAAGCGCGCTCAGGTCCACAGCTGTGGTATCCCGGCCCGGGGAATCCAAGTCATAGAAAAACATATCCCCCAGGCCGCCGTGACCGGGGCAGAGGGCGCCGTCCCCCGCTTCGGTAAGTTTGGCGGAAAGGGCATCGAAATCTTCCCAGTTCATAGGTTGCTCCGGGAACCAGATCCAGTGGTCCTGTGCCCCGCAGCGGGAAACCGGGTCAGCGGACTGGCACGGCAGCACTTCGGTGCCATCGGCACGCATGAGGCCCCACAGACCATTCTGGGACATGGTGAAATAGTCCCAGTTGGGAGTGGAGGGTGTGGCATCCAGCTCCTCGACGTTGCGGATCTCGTCATAGGGCAGACCGGGTTCTGCTGCCGGAGTGGGTTCCGGCGTTTCCACCGCCGAGGCCGACGACGATGCGGCCGCCGGAGCTTCTTCCGCTGTTGCGGAAGAAGTGGCGGCGGATGTAGGGCCGGTGCAGGCGGTCAGCAGCAGGCCGGCGGCAATGGACAAATACAGAAGTTTGCAGCGCATACAGGGGGTCACGCTCCTTTTCCTTATAATATAATGTTTCAGGCAGGCAGACCCAATTCATCCACCCGCCAGCCGGTTTCGGTAGGGACAAGCCGCACTTCGCTGATGCTGGCTGTATCGGGGGTATAGTCATAGCCCTCCACACACCAGCCCCGGAAGTCTTCCTTTTCGATGGTCAGGGAAAGCTGCCAGAACAGAATACTGCCGTCCGGCTGCAGTTCCGGCTGGGTATAGACGGTACCACAGTGGGCGATGTTTCCGCCCCGGTCACCCACGCCGAAAACAATGGAATCATCCGGGCCCTGGTAGTAGCCGCCAAAATTCCACGAACCATCCGTCGGCAAAGGTCCGCTGAGCATTTCGGCGCAGCGTTCCGTCGAAAATATGTTTCCCAGGTACTGTTCCAGATCGGTATACCGGGTGTACAGGGCACCGTCGCTGGAAATATAGTACCCCTCCTCTTCCTGGTATTCGCTGGGATCAATGCCGATGTGCATTCCGTAATGCTCGTACATGAAATCATAGGCTGCCGCCATGGCCGCGGCCGCCTGTTCATCCAGAGCGGCGGGCACCGTGTAGGTATTCACAGCCTCGGTGCGAGTAAAGGCCACCCAGGGCGTTTCGATGGTCACGTCCTGCATCTCGATTTGCGGCAGGACATAGGCATCGTCCAGGCAGAGGTTATAATAGCCGCCGCTGTAATCGCTGATCTCCGGGTCCGGATTCATCGCCCGGAACGTTTCCCAAGGGATGTTATAGGCTTCGGCGGCTTCCTCCAGGGTGCCGGACCAGTAATAGATCTTCAGTTTTACCGTTTCCGGCCAGTTGACCTCCTCATACAAATCCAGTTTCCCCGGTGCATAGGAAAAACTCGGGGCATTCTCCGGCATATCGGCCAGCCAGGCATCCAAGGAAACCGGTTCATAAGCAGGCACCGGCGTAGCCGTCAGGTCCGGCGTCGGCGTGGGGCTGAGTTCCGGGGTGGCGGTGG
>DXNX01000193.1:0-1190 GCA_019413245.1 Oscillospiraceae bacterium | reverse complement strand
GTCGAGTCCGGCTGAGAGGCAGGACCGGCACAGGCGGTCAGCAGCAGGCCGTCGGCGATAGTCAGGGACAGGCAGGCAAGGCGGGCACGCATGGGTCATTCCTCTTTTCCCGGCTGCCCCGGACAAGGGCGCGGGACAGCCTTTGTTTCTTGGTTTCAGTATAACATAAAGCGCGTTCCCTGCCCACAAAAATTGGGCAAAGAACGCGCTTTTTACAGATGTATCCCAGATGTATCCGGACGTTTACTTCTGCCGCAGCTGTTCTTCCAGACCGGGGCGCGGCGTAACATACACGGTGGTGTAGACTTCATACAGCACCATACCGGGCTTGGCACCGTTGGCCTTCCAGATGTTTTTCACCTCGGTGGTATCCACCGGGACCTTGGCGCCGCCGTTCTGGCTGGAATGAAGCACCGCCAGCTCGGCAGCTTCCTGTTTGGTGGTATCAGGGATATCCTCGCCCCGGCTCATGACCACTGCGTGGCTGCCGGGCGCTTTCTGCACATGGAACCACAGGTCCTTGCCCCGGGCGGTGTGCAGGGTGAGCTTGTCGTTCTGGACGTTGTTGCGACCCACCAGGATCTCGAAACCATCGCTGGAACGGTAGCGCAGGAAATCGGCAGGTTTCTGTCGCTTGTCCCGCTGCTTGAAGTATTTCAGGTATCCCTGACTCTTCAGTTCGGCACGAATCTCATTGAGGGCCTGTTCTCCGGGTGCAGCCTCCACCTCATACATGACAGTGGCCAGGTACTCGATTTCGGTTTCCCCTTCTGCCAGCAGTTTCTTGAGCATTTCACCGGCAGTCTGCTTCTTTTTATAGTCCTTGAAATATTTCTGAGCATTCTCATTGGGGCCCAGACGGGGATCCAGCCGGATGGTCATGGGCTCGCCGGTGTAATAGTTTTCCACCGTCACTTCCCGGTCGCCCTTGTGGAATGCCCACTGGTTTGCCTGGAGCAGTTCGCCGCACAGACGCAGGGTATCGGCCTTCTGGCTCTGGGCCTGTTCTTCCCGGCGGGCGGCCTGCTTGCGCACGGCACGCTCGTACATATTGTGGACAGCCTTGTACAGTTCCCGGCTCTTCTGGCGCAGGCGTTCAGCCCGGTCTTTGGTGGCGTAGTAATCCTCCAGCATGATGCTGTAAGAGGGATATTCGGTCAACTGCGCCTTGCTGCCGTACTGCTGCGGTG
>DXNX01000192.1 GCA_019413245.1 Oscillospiraceae bacterium | reverse complement strand
CGGGACGGCGCATCCTGCCGGAGGAAGGCCAGACCCTGATCCTGGAGAAGGGAGAGGTGAAAGCATGAAGATCCTGGTAGCAAACGATGACGGCATCCGCTCCCCCGGGCTGGAACACCTGGTGCGGATGGCCAGGAACCTGGGCGAAGTCTGGGTGGTGGCGCCTTCCGGCCAGTGCAGCGCCATGTCTCAGCGGATCTCGGTGTTCGGCACCCTGGACCTGCAGCCGGTGCCGGATTACCCGGTGGAAGGGGTCCGGGCCTGGACGGTGAGCGGTTCCCCGGCGGACTGCGTCAAGGTGGCCCTGGCCTGTGTCATGCCCGAAAAGCCGGACCTGGTCTTTTCGGGCATCAACCAGGGGTACAATGTGGGCACCGACATTCTGTATTCCGGCACCATCGGGGTGACTATGGAAGCCCTGGCCAACGGTATCCCGGCCATGGCCTTCTCCACCGAAAACGGGGAGGACCTGCGGGTGGCGGACGCCTGGATGCTGCCCCTGGTGCGGGAACTGCTGGAACAGCCCATCCACCCCTGGGAGGTGTGGAACCTGAACTTCCCCTCCTGCGACCCCGACTGCCTGCGGGGGGTGCTGTACGACCGGTTCCCTTCGGCCATGCAGTTTTATCATAACCGCTACACCCCCGAACCCTTGCCCGGGGGCAGCAGCCGCCTAACCCTGTGGAGCGACCGCTGCGCCGAAGCGGAACCCGGCAGCGATATGCAGGCGGTGTTTGACGGTTATATCTCGGTGGGGCGCGTCCGCTGCGCCCTGTTGCAGCAAAACAACCAAGCCTGAATCAAAAAAAGCCCGTCCTGTAGTTTCGCAGCGAGGCATACTGTTTCCCGTTCCCGTACCAAATAAAAAACAACGCGTTTCTTTGTGCAATTTGCTGGGGGATATATAAGAAAAAGGCCTCCCCCATAAGGAGGAACCGGTGAAACGGGACGTTTATCTTGCATTTCCATTAAAATGGGCGGAACAGCGACAGTAGATTTGTCACAGTTCTTCAAAAAAGAACTTGACGATATTGAGCTGACGCGCGGAAGGATTTGTTCCATTGACTGCAAATTCTTGTGGAAATGGCGATAATTCGTTTGCTTTTTGGCTTGTGGAGCTTAGTTGTCCGAAAAATAGTCGGCTATAGTCCAGTTGGACGTAGTAGTCTGGTCGGAGAACTGTGACGGACAGGAAAATACAATGAACCAGCGCCGGAAATTGTGCAGCGTGCACAACTTCCGGCGCTGGTTGTGGTGGTTATAAAAGAATGTGGGAGCGTGAAAACGATAAACAGAACTGGCGGGGAAGAAGGAGTGGTCAGATGGTGGTCAGAAGAAAATCATATTTCTTCCGGAAAAATGGGATACGGTAAAACAACAACTTTCCCCTGTAGGTCATAGACCTGCAGGGACCCGATTCAGCCAGCCCCTTGCAGTTTCAGGACTCCCACTTCCAGTCGAGGATCTCGGGCAGGTCCTGGCCCACTTCGTGGATGTAGTTCTTGTGCGCCACCAGTTTGTCGTTCATCTGCTGGATGAGGTAGGCGCCGCGGTTGCCCAGCTGGGGCAGGTGCTGCACCACATCCTTGACCAGGTGGAAGCGGTCGATCTCGTTCTGCACGCGCATATCAAAGGGCGTGGTGATGGTGCCTTCCTCCTGGTAGCCGTGGACGCTCAGGTTGCGGTTGGCACGGTCGTAGGTCAACTCATGGATGAGGGTGGGATAGCCGTGGAAGGCGAAGATGATGGGCTTGTCCTTGGTGAAGAGGGCATCGTAATCGGCGTCGGACAGGCCGTGGGGATGCTTGGTATTGGGTTCCAGCTTCATCAGGTCCACCACGTTGACCACCCGGATCTTCACCTCCGGCAGGGCCTTGCGCAAAATGGTGACGGCAGCCAGGGTTTCCAGGGTGGGGGTATCGCCGCAGCAGGCCATGACCACGTCGGGTTCCTCGCCCGCATCGTTGGAGGCCCAGTCCCAGATGCCTACGCCCTGGGTGCAGTGCTTGACGGCCTGCTCCATGGTGAGCCACTGGGGCCGGGGATGCTTGGAGGTGACCAGCACGTTCACATAGTCGCGGCTGCGGATGCAGTGGTCAAAGCAGGAGAGCAGGCAGTTGGCATCCGGCGGCAGGTAGAGGCGCACCACATCGGCCTTTTTGTTGGCGATGTGATCCAGGAAGCCGGGGTCCTGATGGGTGAAGCCGTTGTGGTCCTGCTGCCAGACGTTGGAGGACAGAATCAGGTTCAGCGAGGCAATGCTCTGACGCCAGGGCAGCTGGTTGCAGACCTTGAGCCATTTGGCGTGCTGGGCCACCATGGAGTCCACCACGCGGATGAAGCTCTCGTAGGAGGCAAAGAAGCCGTGGCGGCCGGTGAGCAGGTAGCCTTCCAGCCAGCCTTCGCACAGGTGCTCGGACAGCATGGAGTCCATGATGCGGCCATCCTGGGCCAGGAACTCGTCCCCTTCCACGGTGGTGGAGTTCCAGTCGCGGTTGGTAGCCTCGAAGCACTTATACAGATGGTTGGACATAGTCTCGTCCGGTCCGAAGATGCGGAAGTTTTTGGCGTCGGCGTTGAGCTTGAACAGGTCGCGGATGTAGCCGCCCAGTTCGATCATATCCTGTTTTTCCACGCTGCCGGGGGCGGGCAGGCCGACGGCGTAATCCTTGAAATCGGGGGTGCGCAGATCCCGCAGCAGCTTGCCGCCGTTGGCGTGGGGGTTGGCCGCAATGCGGCGGTCGCCGGTGGGGGCCAGTTCCTGCAGTTCGGGGATCAGGGAGCCGTTTTCGTCAAACAGCTCCTCGGGATGGTAGCTGCGCAGCCATTCCTCGATCTGTTTCAGGTGTTCTTCCTGATGGGGGGTGCCCAGGGTGATATCAATGGGCACCTGATGGGCGCGGAAGGTGCCCTCGATGGGCTTGCCGTCCACCACCTTGGGGCCGGTCCATCCCTTGGGGGTACGCAGCACGATCATGGGCCACTGGATATGGCCCATCTCTTCCCCGGCGCGGGCGCGGCGCTGGATGTCGTGGATCTCCTCAATGACGGTATCCAGGGTTTCGGCCATCTTGGCGTGCATGGTCATGGGGTCGTCGCCCTCGACAAAGTAGGGCTTCCAGGAGCAGCCCAGGAAGAAATGTTCCATCTCCTCGTGGGTCATGCGGCCGAACACTGTGGGGTTGGAGATCTTGTAGCCGTTCAGGTGCAGAATGGGCAGCACGGCGCCGTCGCCCTTGGGGTTCAGGAACTTGTTGGACTGCCAGCTGGTGGCCAGGGGGCCGGTCTCGGCTTCGCCGTCGCCCACCGTCACAGCGCAGATGAGGTCGGGGTTATCGAACACAGCGCCGAAGGCATGGGCAATGGAATAGCCCAGCTCGCCGCCCTCGTTGATGGAGCCCGGAGTTTCGGGCGCCACATGGCTGGAGATGCCGCCGGGGAAGCTGAACTGCTTGAACAGCCGTTTCATGCCTTCCTCGTCCCGGCTGATGTTGGGGTACACCTCGCTGTAGGTGCCGTCCAGGTAGGCGTTGGCCACAAAGAAGTTGCCGCCATGGCCCGGGCCGGAGATGAGGATCATATCCTGATCGTACTTCTTGATGACACGGTTCAGGTGCACATACACGAAGTTCTGGCCGGGCACGGTGCCCCAGTGGCCCACGATCTTCTTTTTCACGTCGTCCCGGGTCAGGGGACGGCGCAGCAGGGGGTTATCCAGCAGATAGAGCTGGCCCGCCGCCAGATAGTTGGATGCCCGCCAGTAGGCGTCGATCTTTTGCAGGTCGGTGGTGTTCATATTCTTCTGTCCTTCCTTATCGTAATGGTACAGGCGTCAATGGTACAGGGTGCGGCGCACGGCGTCCTGCCAGCCCCCGTATAGCGCACGGCGTTCCGCTTCTTCCATGCGGGGCTGGTAACGGGTATAGGCCGGGCGGCCGAAGTCCTTGCAGGCGCAGAGTCCCGCCCCCTGGGCCGCCGCACGAGCTGCCCCCAGGGCCGAAAGTTCCTGCACCGCAGGCACGGCCAGGGGCAGGCAGGCCAGGTCGCTCTGGCGCTGCATCAGGTAACGGTTGGCCGTGGGGCCGCCGTCCACCCGCAGTTCCGCCAGGGGCAGGGCGGCATCCCGGCCCATACATTCCAGCAGATCGGTGATCTGGTAGGCGATGGAATCCAGGCAGGCGCGGACGATCTCGGCTTTGCCGGTGGTGCGGGTGATACCGGTGAGCAGGCCGGTGGCCTCACTGTCCCAGTAGGGGGCGCCCAGCCCGGTGAAGGCCGGCACAAAGTAGGTGCGGTCCCCCGGGTGAGCCTGCCGGGCCAGCTGCTCGCTCTCGGCGTCGGTCCGCAGCAGGCCCACATCCTTTTTCAGCCAGCTGATGACCGCCCCGGTATAGTTGAGGTTGCCTTCCAGCACATAGTTTACCCGGCCGGAAAGTCCCCAGGCCAGGCTGGTGACCAGCCCGCCGGTGCTCTCGATGCAGGCATCGCCGGTCTGCATCATAACGCTGGACCCGGTACCGTAGGTAGCTTTGGCGGTGCCGGGGGCAAAACAGCCCTGGCCCAGCAGGGCGCCGTGGCTGTCCCCCAGC
>DXNX01000191.1 GCA_019413245.1 Oscillospiraceae bacterium | reverse complement strand
TTCCCGAAAAGGTGGAGGTCGTGCACCGCCTGAACGAAACCGGCGTCATGAACATCAAGGGGGCAGTCAACGAAATCGCGGCGCAGCTTGCAGTTTCGGTCCCCACCGTGTACCGGTATCTCAACCGACCTTCCCGCCCGTAACCCCAGCCTTGCGCAGCCGCCCCCCCGGGCGGCTGCATTTTTATTATACCCTTCCGGGATCAGTTTGGGTAGCCCCCGCCGCTTTGCAAAAAAAGTTCGTTTTACCGCAAACATTTTTCAAAAACTGCCTGGCAAGCCGACCATTATTGGTTTTATCACGCACCAAAATTGCCAAGTTTGAAGTGCAAGATACATTCTTTTTGTGTCGATATTGACATTTTCATCCGGTGGGGCCTATAATAGCCGATACACGGCGATTGCCGAACTTTATAAAGGGAAGTGCATCACCCAATGACAGACACAGCGCAGGTCCGGACCGACCAGCCCATGTTCAGCCGCAGCGCCCTGCAAAGGCTGATTGTTCCCATGTTGCTGGAACAGCTGCTGAGCGTGACGATGGGCATGGCAGATACGCTGATGGTTTCCGGCGTAGGAGAAGCCGCCGTCTCCAGTGTGAGCCTGGTGGACAGCATCAACATCCTGATCATCCAGATCCTGACCGCCCTGGCCACGGGCGGCGCTGTGGTCGGCAGCCAGTACATAGGCCGCCACGACGAAGGAAACGCCCGGCGCAGCGCTGCGCAATTGTATATGATCCTGGCAGTATCTACTCTGTCGGTCATGGTGGTGACCCTTCTGTTGTGCCGTCCCATCCTGCGGGGAGTATTCGGCCAGATCGATGACGAAGTGATGAACTACGCCCAGACGTACTTCATTATCAGCGCCATCTCCTATCCCTTCATCGGTATGTACAACGCCGGTGCTGCTTTGTTCCGTGCTCAGGGTAACAGCCGCATCAGCATGCTGGCCAGCCTGGTCATGAACGTCATCAATATTGCCGGCAACGCACTGCTCATCTACGGGTTCGGGCTGGGCGTGCTGGGGGCTGCGCTCGCCACTCTGGTTGGCCGTATCTTTGCGGCGTGCTGGATATTCTGGCAGCAGCAGCAATTTGAGAACCCGCTGCGCATTGACAGCTGGCAGGACATGCGCCCCGACCGGCCCATGATTCTGCGTATTCTGGGCATCGGGATCCCGTCCGGTCTGGAAAACGGCATGTTCCAGATTGGTAAGCTCTGTGTCAGCAGTCTGACCTCTACGTTGGGCACTTCCGCCATTGCCGCCAACGCGGTGGCCAACTCCATCACCACGCTGACCAACGTTCCCGGCAACACCATGAGCCTGGCCATGATTCCCGTGGTGGGGCAGTGTCTCGGTGCCGGTGAAAAAAAGCAGGCCAAGCGCTACTCCTGGCTGCTGCTGGGCATAGCGTATGCGGGACAGGCCGTTGTCAGCCTGGCACTGCTGGTGGGACTCCCGATGCTGTGCCGGCTCTACAACCTGACCCCCGAAGCTACCGCTATGTGTGAACAGGTTCTGCGCTGGTTTGCTGTGTTCAACATCTTCTTCTGGGCCGGCAGCTTCACGCTGCCCAACGCTCTGCGCTCCGGCGGTGACACAAAATACACCATGTCGGTGAGCATTTTCAGCATGTGGCTGTTCCGCGTGATCCTGAGCTATTTCTTTGTGCTGCAGCTGCATATGGGGCTGCTGGGCGTCTGGCTGGGTATGTTCATCGACTGGATCTGCCGCGACGTCTTCTTCTCTGTACGGTTCCTGCGCGGCAAATGGATGGACCACAAAGTAATCTGAGTTTCAAAGCAAAAACAGGCAGCGTGCCGGTATGGCGCGCTGCCTGTTTTTTTGCCCATGCAAAAGGAAAAGGGGCCCGCTCCCCCAAAGGAGCAAGCCCTGCTTTTCCATCCTCTTGCGAGGCGGTTTCCTATTCTATTACTGCTGCAGCGCACGGACAACACGGTCCAGTTCCTGCTCGTCGTCGCAGACGATCTTGACAGGGCGGCTGTAGTCCAGGCTCATCATGCCGAGGATGCTCTTTGCATCGGCAATGCTGCCCTTCATGTCATGCACGCCAACCTCGTTATAGCATTTGGCAGCGGCAGACACGATTCCCTGTACTTCGGTGAAGTTGGAAACCTTGACTTGTCTTACCATATTGAAGACCTCCATACATATCCCCACGCGCCAGCCTATCCGGCGCGGGCAAGGCAGCGGGAGCCGCGCTCCTCACTTCTTTGCCTTGCGTGGTTATTATAGCATGATTATCGGCCGGGATTTCATCTTGCAAACACCGGAGGCCTCGAATTCTACAGGATGCACAAAAGGGCCAATTCTTCATTTTCGGTTTTGTTGGCTCTCACAATTTTTAGTGAACACTTTAACCGATTTATCACTTATTTTTATATTTCTATTTTATGATTTTTATGTTTTAGTTTCTAATTTTATGCTCATGGGCCTTTTTTTCCATATTTTGCACACTGCGCCTATGGTTTGTTTGCTAGGTAAGAACAACAATACTCCATAATGAAAAGGTTTTTCGGGCAGATCCCCGTTTTATGTCCTTTTTTTACTGTGCCACACCCTTCATCGTCAATGCAATGCGTTTTTTTGCCGTGTCCACCTGCAGTATTTTGACTTTTACCACCTGGCCGACTTTCAGCACATCCCGGGGGTGTTTGACGAAACGATCGGAGATTTGGGAAATGTGCACAAGCCCGTCCTGATGCACGCCGATGTCCACAAAAGCACCAAAGTCAATTACGTTGCGGACGGTGCCGGTGAGTTCCATTCCGGGTTTCAGGTCATCCATGCTCATGATATCGCTGCGCAGCAAAGGCTTGGGCAGACTGTCGCGCACATCCCGGCCGGGGCGGCAGAGTTCGGCCGCAATGTCCAGCAGAGTGGGCTCACCTACGCCCAACGCTTCGCACAGCGCAGCCGTACCTTTTGCCTTGATGCGTTTGGGCAGTTCCTGCATGGCATCGGTGCCGATGTCGGCAGCAGCATAGCCGCAGGCATCCAGCAGTCCCTTGGCAGCGGCATAGCTTTCAGGGTGGACCGCGGTACCGTCCAGCGGATTCTTGGCGCCGGGCAAACGTAGGAAGCCGGCGCACTGTTCAAAGGCCTTGGGGCCCAGGCCCTTGACCTTTTTCAGCTGGGCGCGGGAGGTAAAGGCCCCCTCCTCTTCCCGCCGGGAAACGATGTTCTTGGCGGTGGCGGCGGTGATGCCGGCCACACGGCGCAGCAGCGGTGCGGAGGCCGTGTTCAGGTCCACGCCCACCGAGTTGACGCAGTCTTCCACCACGCCGTCCAGCGTTTCGGTCAGACGTTTCTGGGGCATGTCGTGCTGGTACTGACCCACACCAATGGCCTTGGGGTCGATCTTGACCAGTTCGGCCAGAGGGTCCTGCAGACGGCGGGCGATGGACACGGCACTGCGCAGATTGACATCGAACTGGGGGAATTCCTCCGCTGCCAGTTTGGAGGCAGAGTAGACACTGGCACCGGCCTCGCTGACCACCATGTACTGCAGATGCAGGCCCTTTTCGGCCGCCAGCTCATGAATGACTTCGGCGGCAAACTCCTCGGTCTCATGGCCGGCGGTTCCGTTGCCGATGGCCATGAGTTCCACATGGTGCTGCAGGACCATGGCTTTGATGCGAGCCTTTGCCTGGTCCACCTTCTTGAATTCCGGCACCGGATAGACCACGCCGGTGTCCAGCACTTTACCGGTGGGGTCCACCACCGCCACTTTGCAGCCCATACGGTAGCCAGGGTCCAGGCCCATGACCACCTTGCCCGGAATGGGCGGCTGCAGCAGCAGCTGGCGCAGGTTATCGCCGAAGACCGAGATGGCACCTTCCGCTGCATTGGCACTCAGGTCCGCCCGCAGCTCATTTTCCAGGCTGGGATGGATCAGGCGGGAGTAGGCGTCCCTGGCAGCCTCTTCCACCACCAGGGCACTGGCACCGCCGGTCTTTTTGCGGGCAAACATCCAGGCCACAATAGCGGCGGCGCGCTCGGCATCCACGGCAATGCTGACTTTCAGGAAACCTTCCCGCTCGCCGCGGTCCAGCGCCAGAACACGATGACCAGGGATCTTGGACAGGGGTTCGCTGTACTCATAATACTGGGCGTAGACGCTGTCTTCCTTCTTGGCCTGCACGCTCCTGATCTGACCGAACGCCTTGTAATACCGGCGCAGTTCGGCACGGCAGCGGGCGTCGTCGGAAATAAACTCGGCAATAATGTCCCGGGCACCGGCCAGGGCGGCTGCGGCGTCGGGCACTTCCTCATTGCAGTAGGCAGCCGCTTCGGCCTGCGGGTCAAAATCCGCTTTCTGGGCCAGAATCGCATCGGCCAGCGGCTGCAGCCCCCGGGCCCGGGCAATGCTGGCCCGCGTCTTGCGCTTGGGCTTGTAGGGGCGGTAAATATCCTCCACTTCCGCCAGAGTCTTGGCGGAAGACAGCGCAGCGGCGATTTCCGGGGTCATGGCTCCCTGCTCGCTGATGGAAGACTCCACCTCGCCCTTGCGCTTGTCCAGGCCGCGCAGGTACTCCAGGCGGTCACCCAAGGTGCGCAGCGCCTGGTCATCCA
>DXNX01000190.1 GCA_019413245.1 Oscillospiraceae bacterium | reverse complement strand
ATCTACGGCCTGACCTTTGATCTGGACGATGCCGCGGCGGGGCTGCCTGGGCCGTATTGCCGCCCGTGACGGCCGCCGGGATGTTGCCCGCCGCGGCATCGTCCAGATCAAAGGTCAGGCCGTAGATATTGCACAGCTTTTCGGCCATGGCATACACGGTTTCCCGCGTGCCGGTGTCATAATCCT
Source organism: Oscillospiraceae bacterium (assembly GCA_019413245.1). GTDB lineage: Bacteria > Bacillota > Clostridia > Oscillospirales > Ruminococcaceae > Gemmiger. Next base: position 4,575 of record DXNX01000190.1, on the reverse strand, counting down.
TGTTGACCCAGTTGGGTTCCATATCCTCGTTGAGGATGGTCTGCAGCATCTGCACGGTAAACTGGGTCTCCAGCCCGGCGCCGCACATGGCGTGGTAGTTGTCCTCGCCGGGGGCCAGCAGCAGAACAATGCCGTTGTCCTTGTCGGCATCACCCAGGCCCCAGTCGTTGGCCAACTCATAAGTATAGCCTTCCATCGTGTAGTTGCCGATGGTGTCCACGGTGTACACGCCGATCTGGGCGCCGCAGGTGTTCTGCAGGGCCGTGCTGATGTTGGTGACGTAGGTCTCGGTTTCTTTGGACAAAATATCCGCATTATCGATGACGGCCTTGTCCGGGTCCGCCTGGGGTGCCGCAAAAGCGGGCATGGCACAGGCAGCGCACAGCACCGCAGCCGTCACAAAACTGACGGCACGCGGCAGCATGGCATGTTTTTGCATGGTGTCAACTCTCCCCTCTTCAGTTGGAGCCGGTGTCGGTGGGAACAAACAGCTCGGTGTGGCCCACGCCCCACAACCCGCCGATGAGATTGCCCGGGAAGGAAGCCGTAGTACGGTTGTACGCTTCCGCTGCCGGGTTGTAGTCATTGGCGGCGGCCCGTTCCACCAGGGCCTGGCGGGAGGTAAACTCCGAATACAGGGCGTCCAGCTGGTTGCGCTGGTCGCTGTCGGCTTTCAGGCTGGCCGCAGTGTAGGTGTCCCCTACCGCCGCGTACAATGCCTGGTTGGCCGTATACTGGGCGGCAGGCTGCACCGGGGCGGCGTTCCAACCATCCAGCGCGGTGTTGGCCTGGGTCACGATGGGATCATTCTCCCCCAAGATCCGGCCGGACAGCCGGATCAGGCTGGCCGCCGCGTCCGCCTGGGCAGCCAGGTCGGTCTGGATGCCGTCGCCGTACTCATTGGTAGCGGTGGTGTACAGCGACTGTACTCCGGCATATTTCCCTTTCAGTTTCAGGCCGCCGATGCCGAACACCGACACCAGCGCCAGCACCACCAGGACCAGCGCCGCTGTGGGTTTGCGCCGGGCCGGCGCGGGCAGTTTGCTTTCCGCTTCGCCCAGCACTTCCAGCTGCGGGCCCTGAATGGTGAATGTTTCCTGTTGTTGCAGTTGCATGGTGACCTCTTTGATACAAAGGGCGGGGAACTTACTTGTTCACTTCCAGCAGCTTGGCCCGCAGTTCCCCTTCGATGCGGCCCAGTTCCACCTCGGCGGCGGCGCGCTTGGCCTTGCCGTCGGCCCGGATCTTGTTCAGCTCGTCCAGGGTGGAGATCAGTTCCTGGTTGGTCTGCTTGAGGGTCTCCAGGTCCACGACACCCCGCTCGGACTCCTTGGCAATGTCGATGGTGCCCTGTTTGAGGGTGGCGGCGTTCTTGCGCAGCAGCTCGTTGGTGGCGTCGGTGACGGCGCGCTCGGCCTGCATGGCCTGCTGGCTGTGGGCCATGCCCAGGGCCAGCACCATCTGGTTCTTCCACAGCGGGATGGTGTTGATGATGGTGGTCTGGATCTTTTCCGCCATCATGGTGTCGTTGGACTGGATCAGCCGGATCTGGGGACCCATCTGGATGGAGATATTGCGGGTCAGTTCCAGGTCATACAGCTTCTTTTCAAACCGGTCGCACATATCGGCCAGGTCCCGGGCTGCCTGAGCATCCTCCGGCAGCTGGGAGCGCTGGGCTTTTTCCTGGGCGGCTTTCAGCTCGTTGGCGCGCACATCCTGCAGCTTTTTGCGGCCGGCCAGGATGTACATGGTCAGTTCCTTGAAGTACACCAGGTTCAGCTGATACATCTTGTCCAGCATGGTGATGTCCTTCATCAGGGTCACCTGATGGTCTTCCAGCTTGGCCTTGATGCGCTCCACGTTCACGTCGGCCTTCTCGTACTTGGTCTTCAGGTTGGCAATGTTGTTCTGCTGCCGCTTGAAGAAGCCGAAAATACCCTTGGATTCCTCGGTGGCGTCAAAGCCCTGCAGCTCCCCGATCAGATCGGTGATGAGCTGGCCGGTCTCCCCCATATCCTTGGTCTTGACCTTGGACAGGGCGGTGTCGGAGAAATCACTGAGTTTCTTCTGGCTGGCTGCGCCGTACTGCAGCACCATCTGGGAATTGGTAATGTCGATCTTCTTGGCGAAATCCTCCACCATCTGCTGCTCTTCGGGGGTCAGCGGGGTGTCTTCCACCTTGACGGGGGCTTCCTTCTTGGCTTCCTCCACGACCTTGGCGTCGGTTTCGGGGTCCAGGGTCAGGCTGGGAGAAGCCGGGGCCGCATCCAGGGTCAGGCTGGGGGCGGCGGGCACGTTCAGGTCAAGTTCCGGGGTGGTATTTTCTGCCATAAGGGATCAATCCTTTCTTGTATTTTCAGGCGTATTCGCGTTGTTTCGCTTTATTGTGCCAGGTTCTGGCTTTTCAGGATGCCTTCCAGCACCTCGATGTCGGTGCTGATGTCCAGCGCTTCCGCCGAATACAGGGCATCCAGCTGGTTTTCAAAGGCCTGGGCAATGGTACCGGCGGTGGCGTTGACCTCGCTGCGCACCTGCCCGGCATTGCCGCCCTGCACCGTCTGCATCCGGGCGTAGGCCGCCATGATCTTGACGGCTTCCGGCAGGTAGTATCGGGCAAACCGGTCCACCTGGGGTGCCTTTTTGGGGTCGTGTTCGATTTCGGCCACGATGGCGCGGCCGGCTTTTTCCATCCGGTCCAGCTGGCGGGACAAGTCCGCGTCCGGGATGGCCCGGTTCAGCTCTGCCAGGGCGTCCAGATTCTGGGCAATGCCCTTCAGCATGGCATCGGTGTCCTCGCTGCCGGTGGAGAAAGGCACTTCCCGCCGGATGACCCGGGTGGGGCACAGCCGCGCCGCCACCAGATACACCGCCGCGCTCAGGACCACTGTGACCAGCAGCCCCCACAGGGTATATACAGGCAGAATCAACGCGGCGACCGGCCAGACCAGCGCCGCCAGATACAGCGGCAGCACCGGACGGCGGCGCACTTCTTCCCATTTGTTCATCGGCGTTCCTCCCCAGGGTGATGATAGCTTCATTATAATGCAAAGGCAGGCGCTATGCAAACCGAAACGGGCGTGTGCATGCAAAGTTTTCGGTTTGTTTACAGTTTGGTCACAGCCGGGCGGGCAGGTAGGGGCCCAGGGCCTGGCCCCAGACTTCCTGCAGCCGGGAAAGCCGGAAAGAGGCGTTGGCCGGGCTGGTGGAGGGCAGGCCCACGCAGTCCAGACCGGTGGATGCCTGCGCATACTTGCGGTACAGCCGGGCGGAAGTGCTGCCGTTGCAGACCACCCGCTCCACCCCCAGCCGGGCGATGAGGTCGGCCAGGGCGTTGGGCTCCACATTCCGGATGGAGGCATCCGAGGCACCGATGATGTCGCAGCTGCGGATGACATCCCAGATGGCCAATCCGTTTTGTATAATCATCTGTCTTTTTGCCGGAATGTCATCATGCTCCGGCACCGGGCTGCCGGTGAGGGCGGCCATCATGGGCCAGAACCGGTTCTGGGGGTGTCCGTAATAAAAGCCCTGTTCCCGGCTTTTGGGGCTGGGAAAACTGCCCAGGATCAGCACCCGGGCATGGTCGCCGTGCAGCGGCGGCAGGCCCGGCCCCACATGGGTATACTCAGCCATGGACCGGCGCCTCCCCAAAAGCCTGGGGCCACAGTTCCCGGCACAGGGATTCCAGCCCGCCCTGGTCCGCCGGGGCGCACAGGCGTCCGGCAGCCGCTTTGGCGGCCTCGCTGCCATTTTCCACCGCCACACCAAGACCGGCGGCCTGCAGCATGCCGGCGTCGTTGTCCCCGTCCCCCACCGCCACGCAGTCGGCGGCAGTCAGGCCCAGCGTTTCCAGCAGGGCGGTCAGGGCGTGGCCCTTGTCCACCTCCGGGGGCAGAATATCACAGGCGGTATCGCCGTCAAACAGGAAGCGCAGACCCAGATACCCGTACTTTTCCTGGAAGCGGGCAGCAGCTTCCCGGGGGAGCCAGCCGAAGGCCGTAAAGGGCATGTCGATAAGGTGGCGGTCCTGGTCCATGCCGTCCTTGAGGTCGATGCCGATCTTGTGGGTGCGGCTCCATTCCAGAAACTCCTCATATCCCAGATAGGCGTAGCTGCCGTCGGAGAAGATGAACCGCAGAGGGTATTCGTAATTTTCAAAGAAGTCCACCAGAGCGTACATCTGTTCGGAGGTCATGCGCACTTCCTGCAGCCGGGTCCCTTTGGCGTCCTGCACATCGGCTCCCGCCGAGCAGATCCAGTAATCCGGGCGGATGCCGTTGAGCAGCTCCTTGGGCACGCTGACCCGGCCACGGCCGGTGGCGATGGCCACCTTGACCCCGGCTTTCTGCACAGCGGTGACCGCTTTTGCGGTGGCCCGGGGCACGCAGTTGCAGCTGCGGGGACGCAGGGTGCCGTCAATATCCAGCACAAACAAACGATAGGACATACTTGTACCTTCCCTTCTATCTTCGGTGACCTATGTGGCTATTATACAGGAAAAGCCCCGGCAAAGTCTAGCGTCCCGGCCACAGGCATATGCTGGACAGAGAGCAACACACCGGGGAGGGATGGGCA
>DXNX01000019.1:8944-24350 GCA_019413245.1 Oscillospiraceae bacterium | reverse complement strand
ACAGGGGTGAGGAAAGCCCCCGAAAGCCCCATGGCCGCCCCGGTCACGCCGGTGGCCAGGCCCTTGCGCCCGGCGTACCACTTCTGCACGCAGGCCAGCACCGACGGGGCCAGAAAGGCGCTGCCCACCCCGGCCGGGACGCTGTACGCCAGCAGAAACAGCGGGGCGTTGCCCGCCGGGGCCACCGCTGCCAGCAGAAAGCCCCCGCCCATGAGCAGCGTACCCCAGCCGGCGGCGAAGCGGGGCCCACGGGCGTCCTGCAGAAAGCCGCCCACGGCGCACCCCACCCCGTATCCCGCCACCAGCACCGCAAAGACCATGCTGGCCTGGGCCCGGGTAAAGGCGTATTCCTCCATGACCGGGCGCTGAAACACACCCCACGCCGCCGGGATGCCGGTGAGCAGCTGTACCGCGGCCCCTGCGGCCAGAATCTGCGGCGCACCTCCGCTCTTTTTCACATGCGGTCCCTCCCCTTTTTGGCTTCGGATTATCATTCCCGGCCACAGGGCCGAAAATTCCCCGCCGCGGCGGTCCTTTCGGTTGACAAAACCACCGGCCGGGGGCTATCATATACAGTACAGCGCGGCAAAATGCCGCGGACAAGCCATTTCCCGCCGTCTGTGCGGACATTTCAAATAGAGTAAGGAGCTGCCGAGCTATGAAAACCCAACCCTTGAAAGGCATGCGCGATCTTCTGCCCAAAGAGCAGGCCCTGCGCGACCACATCCAGGCCGAGATCCTGGCTACCTACCGTGCCGCCGGGTTCCAGCGCATTTCTACCCCCATCCTGGAAGACATGGAAAACCTGAACAAGAGCGACGGCGGCGACAACCTGAACCTGATCTTCAAGGTCCTGAAACGCGGCGAAAAGCTGGCCGCCGCCTTGCGCAGCGGGGATGAAGCCCAGCTTTCGGACATGGGCCTGCGGTACGATCTGACCCTGCCCCTGTCCCGCTACTACGCCGCCAACCGCAATTCCCTGCCCCATCCCTTCAAGGTCATCCAGACCGACCGCGTCTACCGCGCCGAGCGCCCCCAGAAGGGCCGCCTGCGGGAATTCGTCCAGTGCGACATCGACATCCTGGGTGATTCCAGCCCCAACGCCGAGGTGGAACTCATCGATGTGACCGCCCGGGCGCTGCTGCGCATCGGCTTCTCCGGCTTCACCGTAAACATCAACGACCGCCGCATCCTGCGGGCCATGCTGGCGGGCATGGGCTTTGCGGAAGACACCCTGGATTCCGTCTGCATCAGCTTTGACAAGCTGGACAAGATCGGCGCCGACGGCGTGCGGAGCGAACTGGAGGAGAAGGGCTTCCCCACCGAGGCCATCTCCGCTCTGGACGCCTTCCTGCGCGGGGGCGACTTCAGCCTGGAGGCCGTCACCGCCGCCTGCGGTGAGCAGGGCCCCGAGCTGACCGCCGACCTGCGCTATGTGCTGGCCACCGCCGAAAAGCTGGCCGCCGGGCGCTACGGCGTGGCCTATTGCCCCAGCCTGGTGCGCGGCCAGGGCTACTACACCGGCATGGTGTTTGAGGTCACCTGCCCGCAGTTCTCCGGGGCTGTGGCCGGCGGCGGCCGCTACGACAACATGGTGGGCAAGTTCATCGGCCAGACGGTCCCGGCCGTGGGCTTCTCCATCGGGTTCGAGCGCGTCTGCGGCATCCTGCTGGAACAGGGCTACACCATCCCCGGTGCCAAGCCCAAGCTGGCTCTGCTCTATCTGCCCGAAGCCGACTTTGCCGACGTGCTGACCAAGGCCGAGCGCCTGCGCGCCGACTACGACGTGACCGTGCTGCCCCAGGCCAAGAAGCTGGGCAAGCAGTTCGGCACCCTGGAGGCCGCCGGATTCAACGCCGCCGCCTTCGCGGACAATGACGATATCAAGCCCCTTGGGCAAAAGGGCTGAAAAACAGCACAAGCATTTAGCGGGAACGCCGAAAAAAGGCGTTCCCGCTTTGTTTTTGGCATCAAATTGTAACGCGACCGCCCATTTTTGCGTGTTATACTGGTGACAAGGAAATGACCCCTGAAAAAGGAGGAATACCGATGAAACGAACCTGTTGGTCCGCCCGCCTGACCGCGGGCCTGACCGCTCTGGTGCTGGCCCTGACCGTGACCGCCTGCGGTGCTTCCAGCACGGACAAGTTTGCCGGCGCCGCCGACACCGAAGCCGCCATGCCCCAGGAGAACCTGATGTCCGAGGAAGTGACCGGGGAAGCCGGCGCCGGGGATACCTCCGGCACCGGGCCGGTGACCCTGGACCCCAATGCCACCAGTGAGAGCGCCCGCAAGATCGTGTACACCGCCAGCCTGGAGCTGGAAGCCACCGACTTTGACGCCGCCCGCACCGCTCTGCTTGCCGCCGTGGAGGCCCAGGGCGGATACCTGGAACACAGCAGCCAGAACGGCACCGCCGAGGACCGGGACCGCAGCCTGTACTGCACCGTGCGGGTCCCCGCCGACAACTACCGGGCATTTCTGGAATCCGCCGGCAAGGCGGGCAACCAGCGGTATCTGAGCGAGGACGCCAACGACATCACCGCCGGGTATGTGGATGTGGAAGCCCGTCTGGCCGCGCTGGAAAGCCAGCGGGACCGGCTGAACGCCCTGGCCGAGAAGGCCGAAACCACCGCCGACCTGCTGGAGATCGAAAGTCAGCTTTCGGACGTGCAGTATGAGATCGAGAACTACACCCGGCAGCTGCGCGCCATGGACGACCAGATCACCTACTCCACCGTGGACATCTCCCTGTATGAAGTGGCCGACCTGACCCCGGCCACCCCCGCCACCTTCGGGGAAAAGCTGGGCCGGGCCTTTGGCGACGGCTGGGACGGCTTTGTGGACTTTATGCAGGGCCTGGTCCTGGCGCTTGTCTACATGTGGCCGCTGGTCGTTGTGGCGGTGATCGTGGTCATTGTGCTGCTCGTCACCCGTCCGGCCCGCCGTGCCCGTCGGGAAGCCCGGGCCGCTGCCCGCCAGGCCGCCCACTCCAAAGGCGCTCCCTACACCTACCCCGTCACCCCCGCACCGGAGGCTCCCAAGGATGCGCCTGCCGCCTCCGAACCGCCCAAGCCGGAGGAAGGCACCCCGAAATACTGACCCCTCTCCCTTATAAGCAAGGCAAAACCCCCGCGGCCATACGGCCGCGGGGGCTTTTTGTGGTTACGGGGTTTCCCGGGACAGGGGATACAGCTTGTTCCGGCAGCGCAGGAACAGCCCGCAGGACACCAGGCTGACCAGGCACTCACTCACCGGGAAGGCCAGCCACACGCCGGTCATCCCGAAGACGGCGGCCAACAGCAGGGCGACCGGCACGATGACAAACAGGCCCCGCAGCAGAGAGATGGTCTGGGCGGGCACCGGGCGCTCCACCGAGGTGAACCAGAGGCACAGAATCACGTTGGCCCCGGCAAAGGGTGCACCGACGAAGTAGAGCCGCAGTCCCTGCACCGCGATGGCCTGCAGGGTAGGGTCGGCCTCACTGTTGAACACACCGGCGATGGTGCCGGCCCCCACAAAAATGCCCAGATACAGCACCGCCGACACCGCAGCCATGCTCAGCAGGGCGTAACGCAGCAGCCGGAAGAGGTCGGGCCGCTGTCCATGGCCCCAGGCCCGGCTGACCAGGGGCTGCATACCCTGGGCCAGGCCGGAATACACCGCCAGCACCACCAAAGACAGGTTGGCCACCACGCCGTAGGCCGCCACGCCGGTGTTGCCCGCCAGGCGCAGAATCAGGAAGTTGAAGGTGACCATGACCACCGCCCCGGAAAGCTGGTCCAGCAGGGAGGGCACACCCAGTGCGGCAATGCGGGCGGCAGTGCGGCGGCTGGGCCGGGTACACACCGGGCGGAAGCCGCAGCGGGCACTGAACCAGTGGGGCGCCTGGATCAGAATACCGATGACCGGCGAAAATCCGGTGGCCAGCACGGCGCCCAGGATGCCCAGCCCGCAGGGGAAGATAAAGATATAGTCCATGACGATGTTGGCCAGGCTGCCGGTAACGGTGGCGGCCATGGAAAGCTGGGGCGCGCCGTCGTTGCGCACATAGCATTGCAGCACATCGTTGAAAACGAAAGCCGGGGCAAAGAGCAGCAGCACCCGCAGGTAGGTGGTGGTCATGGTGTGGACGGTGCCCTCGGCCCCCAGCAGGGCCGCCAGCGGGCCGGGGACCGTCAGCCCGGCCAGAACGAACACCACCGCCGCGGCCGCCGCCATGGCCAGGGTGTGGGTATAGACCACGTTGGCCTCGTCGTGGGCCTGCTGGCTTTTGAGCACCGAGAACCGGGTGGCGCCGCCCATGCCCAGCAGCAGGCCGATGCCGTGGATGATGTTATAAACGGGAATGGCCAGGTTCAGAGCAGCCAGACCTTCGCTGCCCAGGCCCTGGGCCACAAAGAAGGTGTCGGCCAGGATATAGCAGGATACCGCCATCATGCCCAGCACGCTGAGCACGGCGTAGCGTCCGAATTCGGCCCCCAGGGCCGGAGTATGGGGTTTCATGGGTCGAATCTCCTTTTTTCTTGTCAGTTTGCCCCCGCGCCGGGCCGAACATACAAAAAGCGCCGGTGCTTTACGTCTTCAATGGCCTACGACGCAAAGCCCAGCGCTTTGTATAACCCACCCGGCGGCGGGTCCTTATTCAATTGATTACTGGTTGTCCACCAGAGCGATGGACAGGTCCTTCAGCTGTTTCGGGTCCACCACGTCAGGCGCACCGGACATGGGTTCGCCGGCGTTCTGCACCTTCGGGAAGGCAATGACATCCCGGATGGAGTCCTTCTTCAGCATCAGCATGACCAGACGGTCCAGGCCGTAGGCCATACCGCCGTGCGGGGGTGCACCGAACTTGTAGGCATCCATCAGGAAGCCGAAGCTCTCCCGGGCCTTTTCTTCGGTGAAGCCCAGGGCACGGAACATGCGGTCCTGCAGGGCAGGGTCGTTGATACGGATGGAACCGCCGCCCAGCTCAACACCGTTCAGCACGATGTCGTAGGCCAGAGCACGGCAGGCACCCGGGTCGCTCTCCACCTTGTCCAGGTCCTCGGGCTTGGGCATGGTGAAGGGATGGTGCATGGCCATCCAGCGGCCTTCCTGCTCGCTGTACTCAAACAGCGGGAAGTCCACCACCCACAGGAAGTTGAAGGCGTCCTTGTCGATGAGCTCGTACTTGCGGCCGATCTCCAGACGGACCTGGCCCAGGGCGGTGCAGGCGCGCACCCAGTCGGTGTCGCTGACCAGCAGCAGCACGTCGCCGGTCTCGGCACCCAGAGCCTGGTACAGGGCAGCCTTTTCTTCCTCGGTGAGGAACTTTTCAAAGCTGGAGGTGGTGTTCTCGGCGGTCAGGCGGCTGTAAGCCAGACCCTTGGCACCGTAGGTCTTGGCGACCTCGCCCAGCTTGTCGATGTTCTTGCGGGTCAGGCGGTCCGCCATGCCCTTGGCGTTGATGGCACGGATGGTGCCGCCGGCGGCCAGGGCATCGGCGAAGGGCTTGAAGTCGGTGCCGGCAAAGACGCTGCTCACATCCTGGATCTCCAGGCCGAAGCGGGTATCCGGCTTATCGGAACCGAAGCGGCCCATGGCCTCGTCCCAGGGCATACGCACAAAGGGAGTGGGCACGTCGATGTTCAGGACCTCTTTCCACAGACGCTTGATGAGGCCCTCGTTGATGGTCATGATGTCGTCTTCGGTGACGAAGGACAGCTCCTCATCGATCTGGGTGAACTCAGGCTGACGGTCGGCGCGCAGGTCCTCGTCACGGTAGCAGCGGGCGACCTGGAAGTAACGGTCAAAGCCGGACAGCATCAGGATCTGCTTGTACAGCTGCGGGCTCTGGGGCAGGGCATAAAAATGGCCGGGCTGCACACGGCTGGGCACCAGATAGTCACGGGCGCCTTCCGGGGTGGACTTGATCAGGGTCGGGGTCTCGATCTCACAGAAATGCTGCTCATAGAAGTAGTTGCGCACGACCTGGCAGATCTTGGAGCGCATCACGATGGGTTCGTGCATGGACGGACGGCGCAGGTCCAGATAGCGGTAACGCAGACGCAGGTCATCGTTGACGTTGATGCCGTCGCGGATTTCGAAGGGCGGGGTCTGGGCTTCGCTCAGCACCCGCAGTTCGCTGACGTACAGTTCCACGTCGCCGGTGGCGATCTTGTCGGTCTTGGCGGCGCGCTCCCGCAGAGTGCCCCGGGCAATGACCACATATTCGCTCTTCAGGCTTTCGGCCTTGGCAAACACGTCCTTGGGCGTATCCTCGTCAAATACCATCTGCAGAATGCCGGTGGTGTCGCGCAGGTCGGCAAAAATGATGCCGCCCTTGTCACGGGCGCGGGCGATCGAACCGCAAACGGTCATTTCCTTTCCCGCATCGGCCAGGCTGACTTCGCCGCAGTAGTTGGTGCGGCGCAGATTGCCCATCGTTTCCATAACTCTCTATCCCCTTTTGGTGGAATCTTATTTGCTGAAACTTAATTATAACGCGGCCATGCTTTTTTGGCAAGTGGGCCGAGGGGGAAAAGCGCAGCTTTTGCCGAAGAGCGGCGGCTGGTTTTTCGTTTTGTTTTGTGTGATTGGTTTGTTGGTTATTTTCCAGCAGACAACATTTTGCCGTTCAGTCCTTCCTTTTGTGACCAAAAGGAAGCGAAAAGTCCCGCCGTTCCGATGCGGCGGCCTTCTCACCGGTCTGGGGACCGGTGAGAAAGGAATGGATTTAATACCATTTCCCGGGAACGGATGCTCGCGGGAGTAGAGCCAGGCTCCCCTTGCACAGGGGAGCCTTTTGCTGCTCAAGCAAAAAGACCGCCTTGCCCCCAGAAGGGGCCGGCGGCCGAAAAAGCATTATCCGTTTTTCTGATTCTTGATGACCTTGAGGCGGCTGAACTCCTCGCGCTCCTTCTCGGACAGCGCTTCGTCGATGACCTTGATGGTGGATTCCATCTGCGGGATCTGCACGTTGCCCAGAGCGTTGGCACGCTTCTGCGTCTTGCGGATGGCTTCCGCCAGACGCAGGACACTGGTTTCCACCTCGGCCAGTTCCACGGTCAGCTTCTTGACTTCGTTGAACTTGAGGTAGGCATTGTCCAGCAGACCGTTGGTGGATTCCAGGCCGTAATACAGGCCCAGAGGGGCGGTGGGCTCCAGCTTGACGGTGGGCAGTTCCACGCCCATGACGCTGCGGAGCTCAATGTCCAGCCCGTGTTCCACCGGCACGCTGGCCGTGAACTCGCCCACCGAGCCCAGCGTGATGTTGGCACGCTGCAAAGCATCGTAGGCTTCGGCATAGGACGCACTGATCTTATCCTGAATCGACGCGGCACGGTCGATCAGGCGCATCATCTCGCGCACCAGAATGTTGCGCTTGCGGTCCATCAGTTCATAGCCCTGTTCGGCCAGCGCCAGACTGCGCTTGGTGGCCATCAGGTTGGATTTAGTGGGAAAAACCTGCTGCACGATGAATCACCTGCCTTTGCCGGAAAATTGGTGTACGGACATTATTCCGCCTGGGCGGCGTGCTGGGCATCCAGCATGGCCTGACGGCGCTGGCGGCGCTTGCGGGCCGGCTCATAGTAGGTATCCAGCGGCTGGTCGTCGCAGCGGTCCAGAGCGGCACGGGGCAGCCCGGCCAGCAGTTCCCAGCCCAGGTCCAGGGTCTCTTCCATGGACCGGTTGGTGTTGCCCTGGCCGATGAAGCGGTGCTCGAATTCGCGGCCGAACTGCATCAGCAGCTTGTCGCTCTCGGACAGTTCCTCTTCACCGATAACGCTGGCCAGTGCCTTGGCATCCTGCACCTTGGCGTAGCAGGCAAACAGCTGGTTGGCCAGGGTGACATGATCCTCACGGGTGTAGCCGGCGCCGATGCCGTCCTTCATCAGACGGGACAGGCTGGGCAGAACGGCCACGGGCGGATAGATGCCGGTGGCGTCCATGGCACGGTCCAGCACGATCTGGCCTTCGGTGATGTAGCCGGTCAGGTCGGGGATGGGGTGGGTGATGTCATCGCCGGGCATGGTCAGGATGGGGATCTGGGTCACAGAACCGTTGCTGCCCTTGATGATACCGGCGCGCTCGTACAGGCTGGCCAGATCGGAATACAGGTAGCCGGGGAAGCCTTTACGGGCCGGGATCTCACCCTTGGAGGAGGAGAACTCACGCAGGGCTTCGCAGTAGCTGGTCATATCGGTAAGGATGACCAGAACGTTCTTGCCCAGGTCAAAGGCCAGGTACTCGGCCACGGTCAGAGCGGCACGCGGGGTGATGATACGCTCGATGATGGGGTCGTTGGCCAGGTTCAGCAGCATGACCACGCGGTCCATGGCGCCGGTGCTGACAAAGGAATCGCGGAAGTACTCGGCCACGTCGTTCTTGACGCCCATGGCGGCAAAGACGATGGCGAAGTCGGACCCGTCGGACACGCTGGCCTGCTGCACGATCTGCACGGCCAGTTCATTGTGGCGCATACCGGAACCGGAGAAGATGGGCAGCTTCTGGCCGCGGATCAGGGTGGTCAGGCAGTCGATGGAGGAGATGCCGGTGTGGATGTAGTTCCGGGGATACACACGGCTGACCGGGTTGATGGGCGCGCCGTTCACGTCGCGGCGGGCCACCGGGTAGATGTCGCCCTGGCCGTCGATGGGGCGGCCCAGGCCGTCCAGAATACGGCCCGGCAGTTCGGGAGACAGGTCCATCATCATGGGATGACCGGTAAAGACGGTGCGGGTGTTCAGCAGGCTCAGGCCGGCGGAACCCTCAAAGACCTGGATGACGCAGCGGTTGCCTTCGACCATGACCACACGGCCGGTGCGGGTGGTACCGTTCTCCAGGCGCAGCTCGACCACTTCGTCATAGCTGACGCCGGGCACGTCGTCCAGCACGACCAGGGAGCCGTTGATCTGGCTCAGACCAATATGTTCCAGAATCATTACGCATTGCCCCCTTCTTTGCTGCCGGCGCCCGCTCCTGCGGCGGCCAGCTTGGTATCGATCTCGGCGCGCAGGGCGTCGAAGCGGCTGAAGTCATCGTTGGGGATGTCGTACTTCATCTTGACCAGGGTATCGAACAGGCCGGTGGCCAGCAGGGTGCTGACCGGCACCTGCTTGGCGACCAGGGCGCTGCACTTGTCGTACAGGTACAGGATGATCTGCATCATCTTCAGCTGTTTTTCCAGCGGAACATAGGTGTCCACCGGATGGAAAGCGTTCTGCTGCAGGAAGCCCACGCGGATGACGCGGGCGATCTCGATGGTCAGTTTCTGGTCATCGGGCAGAACATCGGAACCGATCAGCTTGACGATCTGCATCAGGTTGGTCTCCTGCAGCAGCAGGTCGGCCAGACGGCTGCGGCACTCCATGAAGTCTTTGCCCACATTGTCGTAATACCATTCGGACAGGTCGCCCAGGTATTCACTGTAAGAATCGTTCCAGTTGATTGCGGGGTAGTGACGGGCATAGGCCAGGCTCTTGTCCAGAGCCCAGAAGCAGCGGGTGAAGCGCTTGGTGTTCTGGGTGACAGGTTCGGAGAAGTCGTTGCCCTGGGGGCTGACAGCGCCGATGACCGACACAGAGCCCTCTTCCCCGCCCAGGGTCTTGAAGTAGCCGGCGCGTTCGTAGAACTCAGCCAGGCGGCTGGGCAGGTAGGCCGGGTAGCCTTCGTCGGCGGGCATTTCTTCCAGACGGCCGGACATCTCGCGCAGGGCCTCGGCCCAGCGGGAGGTGGAGTCGGCCATCATGGCGGCGTGGTAGCCCATGTCGCGGTAGTATTCGGCCAGCGTGATGCCGGTGTAGATGGAGGCTTCACGGGCGGCCACAGGCATGTTGGACGTGTTGGCGATGAGCACGGTACGGTCCATCAGGCTGTTGCCGGTGCGCGGGTCGGTCAGTTCGCTGAATTCCTGCAGCGCCTGGGTCATCTCGTTGCCGCGTTCGCCGCAGCCGACGTAGATGATAATGTCGGCGTCACACCACTTGGCCAGCTGGTGCTGGGTCATGGTCTTGCCGGTGCCGAAACCGCCGGGGATGGCGGCGGCGCCGCCCTTGGCGATGGGGAACATGGTATCAATGACACGTTCGCCGGTGATCAGGGGTTTGGGCGAAGTCATACGCTCTGCCGCCGGGCGGGGCGTACGGATGGGCCATTTCTGGCACAGGGTCAGGGTGTGCTCCTTGCCGGAAGCATCCTTGACCTTGGCGATGGGCTCTTCCACGGTGTACTGACCGTTTTCCGCCACCCAGGTGACGGTGCAGCGGCTGTACATGGGCGAAAGCATGCAGCGATGGGTGACAGCCGGGGTCTCCGGGCAGGTGGCATAGACCTGGCCGGGTTCCAGGGTATCCCCGGGTTTGACGGTGACGGTGACATCCCACTTCTTTTCCACATCCAGGGCAGGTGCCTGGGCGCCGCGGCCGATAAAGCTGCCGCTGGCAGCTTCGATGGCGGGCAGCGGACGCTGGATACCATCATAGATGTTGCGCAGGATGCCGGGGCCCAGGGTGACGGACAGCGGAGCACCGGTGGGTTCCACGGGTTCGCCGGGGCGCAGGCCGCCGGTCTCTTCGTAGACCTGGATGGTGGCGGCATCCGCGTCCAGACGGATGACTTCGCCGACCAGGCGCTGGTTGCCGACATGGACCATCTCCATCATCGACAGCCCCGTGCGGCCCTTGACGGTGACCACCGGGCCGTTGATGCTGTATAGTTTATAGGTTTGCATGGTGATCCTTCCCTCTTTGTTACCTTACAGCGCGATCTCCAGCCCCGCGTTCTCCAGGAACCAGGGGCGCTGAGCCGCCAGACGGGCTGCCAGCGTATCGTCGGCTGCCAGAGAGGCGGACGGGTTCTCAGCGCGCAGACCGCCCAACGTGTTGGCGGCGTCTTCCTGCACGGTGCAGCCGGCAGGCAGATCGGTCAGCAGCGGCAGGTCGGCCGCACGGGCATACAGCACGGTGCCTTCGCCCAGGCGCTTGGCCAGGGAGGCGGCGCTGGCACGCAGCCAGGGGCCGTAATCGTCGGTGCGGGTAAAGTCGGCCAGTTTCTGCTGAGCCTTGGCAAACACATCGTCGGCCAATGCAGCACGGCGGGCTGCCAGCTCGCCGCGGGCTTCGGTGCGTGCAGCGCTCAAAGCGCGGTTGGCCTGGGTCTTGGCGCGGGCCGTTTCAAACGCAACGGTGGATTCCGCGCGTGCCGCCTCCGTCTTTTGGGCTTCGCTGAGCGCTGCCTCGATTTCGGCGTCGGTCTTTTCACGGATTTCGGCGCACTGGCGTTCTCCCTCGGCCCGGATGGACGCGAGGAACTGTTCGGCGCGGACGTTCAATTCCAGCATATGGTACACCCCCAAAAAACGAATTTGTGTGGTAGTTCGGTCCCGGAACCGCCGGGCCGGGCGAAGCGCGTCTGTCAGACTTTGATGCCGATGGCTTCGCGGATATAACGGGTGATGCGGTCCTTGCCGGCGGCGGAACCGCCGGTGGAAGGCACCGTGACCAGCAGAGGACCGCCCGGGTTGCCCAGAACGGGGTCCAGTGCCTCGGTGTAGGCTTCGGCGATCTTCTCGGTGACGAGGATCATGCCGATGTCCTTCTGCTGGGCAATGGACTGCAGCGCGGCGCGGACATCGGCCTCGCTGCGGGCAACGGTCCCCTCGATGCCGGCCAGGCGCAGCCCGTTCATGGCATCGGAGTTATCACTGATGAGATAGAAGCGCATTGTTTTACACCAGCTTGCTCAGGATCATGATGGAGATGACCAGGCCGTACAGAGCGATGGATTCGCCCAGGGCGACGAAGATCAGGCTCTTACCGAAGGTCTTGGGGTTCTCGCTGTTGGCAGCGATGGCAGCGGGGGCGCCGGCGGCAACGGCGATACCACCGCCGATACCGGCCAGACCGGTGGCCAGGGCAGCGGCGACCAGGCCGATGCTCAGGCTGGTGTTGTGCTCATTTTCGGGGCTGACTTCCTCGGAAGCAGTGGTCTGGGCGGTGGTGCTGGCGGTGTCGGTGCCTTCCGCGCTGGCGGCGAAGCAGCCGAAGCAGACCAGGGTAAAGACGATAAACAGAGAAGCGATCAGTTTACGAGCGTTGGTTTTCATGGTAATACCCTCCTGTGATTGAACGGTTGGTTGTTATGCATAAAGACGGGGCTCGCCGGTTGGCGGGCACAGTCAGGAAGCATCGGTGGGGATGGCAGTGGACGCATCTTTCAGGTCCAGAGCACGGAACTTGTGTCCGCCGCCCTGATAGAAGCGGCTGAACATTTCGTAGAATTCCAGACGGATGCCCTGGATGGCGGACAGAAGCGCTTCCAGTGCAATGACCACAATGTTGCCCAGCACGACGACCACCGGGTTGGCGGGGGTGCCGGCCAGCGTAAAGACGACCATCATCATGCTGGCGTGGACGATGACAAAGGCGCCCACACGCAGGAACGAGATGGTGTTGGACAGGTAGCTGAGCACGCTTTCCAGCAGTTCGAAGAAGTTCTGCATCAGATAGCCGCCCCAGCCGTCGGCAGGCCGCCAGTCGGGGTCGCCGTTGACCATGGGTGCCAGCACGCCTGCAAAGAGCAGGGCGACCAGGCCCAGGACCAGCAGGATGGCGGCCAGCCACACCGGCATGAAGACGGTGGCGCCCATGAAGGCGCTGACCAGGTCCACACCGGCCACATAGGTGATGACGCCCACCACACCGTTGGTGCCGAACAGCACATCACCGGTGTGGCCCTGCTTGGCCTGGGTGTAGATGTTCATGCCCATGGCGGCCAGCACCAGGACCACACCGATGTACACGGCGAAGAGCAGGATGCTGGTGATGGAATCCATGACGGACACCGGTTTGCCTGCCATGCCCAGGGCCTGGTACAGCGGGTCGAGGACTTCCTCAAACCCGAAGACCGAGCCGTAGACGAACCCGGCCACCGTACTGGCGATGCCGCAGGGGATCATCAGGTGAAACAGCGGATTTTTTTTGACCTTCCACATAAACAGGCTGAATACGGTAAGTACCAGCCCCTGCCCTACATCGCCGAACATGATGCCGAAAAGCACGGTGAAGGTCACAGCGACGAAAGCGGTCACGTCCGTTTCGTCATAGTTGGGCAGTCCGTACATCTCGACAAAGAACTCAAAAGGGCGGAAAAACCAGGCATTGCGCAGCTTGGTTGGCGGTGTATGACGGCCGGCCTTGTCGGGGTCGTCGACGGTGACACGGATGCTGGGGATGGACTTGGCCAGATCGGTGATCTCGTCGATCTGGGAAGCGGGCACCCAGCCCACGCAGAAGAAGTGCGCCCCCTTTACGGCCGCGTACTGGCGCAGGCTGAACACAGCCGCGTTGTAGCGGGCCCCGTTATAAATGACAGTGACCTTTTCCAGGTTCTCCTGCCAGACCTGACGCAGGCGTTCGTCCAGGTTGTCGATGCTCTGCTGCACGACTTCCAGGTTCTCGCGGAAGTGCTCCACGATCTCCTCCGGGCTGCCGGCGGCGCCGGGCACGCGCAGAGGCTCGAAGAACAGCATGGAGAAGATGCCGTCGGTCTCCTGTGCCTTGCTGCGCGGCGTCATGTAGACGCCCCAGTAGCCGTCAGCCGTCTGGCTGCAGGGCACGAACAGGATGTAGGGGTCATCGGCGTAGCTGCTCATGAGCTTGTTGTAGCCGGCCTTGGGCAGGAAGCCGAACCGGACCTTGACATGCTTGCAGTTGCCGATGTCGTCGATGTTGGCTTTCAGGCTCAGGAAATGGCTGTACTGGTCAATGCCTTCCTGGCACAGCTTCTGCTGTTCCAGCAGGCTGGCCTTTTCGTTGCGCAGCGCGTCGATGCGCTGGGTCAGGCTGTCCAGGAATTCCTTCGTGTCGGGGTTTGCCGGGGTCTTTTCCGGCGTGGTGTCCGGCAGCTCCTGGCCGACCTCCTTGGCCAGCGTTTCCACACGCTGCACCAGCGGCGTGTAGGGGTCCTCCTCATTCAGCGGGGCATAGCCCAGTGAGGTGGACATGTAGTCGGTCGCGGGCTCCAGCCCGAACCGTCCGTCCAGACAGCAGGCGCCCAAGAATTCGTCCAGGTGCGGCAGGGTGCCCTGCACATGGACCAGCTTCATGCGTTCGACCAAATCAACTCACCCTCCCTTTCTCGTTGTCTGCGTGGCAGCCGACCACCATGGTCAGCAGCTCATCGGCAGGCATATGGTAATGAACGCCCTCGATAATATGATCAAGGTTTTTAACCTCGCACCGGGCCAGGTAGGTATAACACAACATGACCAGGCTGGGGTCGGTGGAAAAGCGCAGCCATTTTTCGCACCAGTCATACTGGTACATCTGCAGGCCTTCCTTCAGGATGCGGAACTGGTACCGCCGCAGCGCGCGGCCGTAGCGGTTCTTGTCCAGCGCGGCGCGGAAGGCGTCGATGTCCTTCGCGCCCAGCATGGCGTTCCATTCCGCTTCACTGAGGTTGGTGCAGTCGCGCCGGGCGGCGGCGTCCACTGCCGCCACAGACGCATTCATGCGGATCAGGCGGGCTGCGTTGGAGATGGCGGCTGCGTCACACTCCAGCGCAACGTAATCCCGCACACCCGGTTCCGCGCCGGGAGCGGAAGGACCGCTCCGGCCCGGCGCCAGGGCCACCAGCGCCTTGTGGCGCCAGTTTTCCAGGTACGGTTCGGCGTGCACCAGAAGTTTGGAGCCGTCCGGCAGGTCTGCCAGGGGCGCCAGCATCTTCTGGTACGGGGTGCCGGCCAAAGCGGCCAGCAGGCTCTTGGCGTCGGTCACCCGGGCCAGGGCGTACAGGTCCACCGTGCAGCGCTGCTGCAGGAAATCCGGCAGCTTGAACAGGTAGTCACCCGGGCGCCCGGCATCCAGGCAGCGCAGGCAGGACAGGATCTCGTCCACCTCGCAGCTGGTGGTGAAGTAGCTGTACACCAGATGGCCGGAGGAAAGCTCGTAGCGGCACAGGCTGTCGTACCGGTCAAAGATGGCCTGGCGCAGCAGCGCTTCCAGCTGAGCGCGGCGCGCCGTGGAGGCGTTGACGCTCTTGAGGGCTTCCTCATACATGGGCAGCGCCTTGAGTTCGGCCGCCAGCGCCGACATGGTGCGGCAGGCAGCCAGACGCTTGTAGTCCGCCGTTGTCAGCCGGCGGCCGTACATGGCGCGCGCCTTGGCCAGGGCCGCGTTACTGGCTCTGGTCTTTGCGGGCAGCTGCAGCATCAAGCCTCACCCCCGGCACCCGTGCCGGCCAGTGCACGGCGGCACAGTTCGTCCACCCACTGGTCGGCACAGGCTTCGGCCCGCTGCTGCAGGTTCTGTTCCGCGGCAGCGCGGTTCTTGGCCAGTTCTTCCAGGGCGGCGTTGTTGGCTTCGGACGCCTGCTTGGCGGCGGCATCGGCACGAGCTTTACCGTCGGCAGCAGCCTTCTCGGC